>NZ_VKGC01000017.1:0-29805 GCF_007280785.1 Helicobacter mehlei | reverse complement strand
TTGCCAACATACTTCTTATTGGTGCTCGCATTGCGTGCGTTCAAGCTTTTTACCCCCCCGCTACAATAGGGCGGATCCATACACACACAATCTATACAAGCATCAGGCAAGCCCTGCATAAAGCCTAACGCATCGGCGTTAAAAACTTGGTTAAGATAGGGGGTTAGCATGGGCAAAGCTCCTTAAGGGTGTATTCAGTTGGTTATCGTAGGATCGTTTGGTGGTGTGCACGATGCGTCTAAGCAACACTAGTCTTTGCAACTAGGGGGCGGTGCTATCTTTGGATAGTCGTATTTGCGCACCATCTTTAAAGATGGACTCTGTTTCTAGTCTCCCGTTTCCTTTGCACATGGTTTTGAACTTTAGTGTGTTGTTTTTCTGGCTAATAATTTCCACCGCAATAAAATACCCATTAATTTGTTTGCCAACAACTAAAGCCTTTTGATGGTCCTTAGTGTCCTCTATGCGCATTAAATCAGCATTGTTTATGATTTCCGGATAATGCGCTATATCCTCCCTTGTTATGGCGGCTTGCCCGCTACTTTCAACTAAAGGCGCATTTGGCCCATGTCTTTTTTCAATGTGTTTTAACGCGTTTCCATCAAATAACATTTTAATCGGCTTGGTTAAACCCCTTGGACTCTTCCACCCTAGGCTTTTTGTAATATCCAATACTGGTGGGGTAGAAGTGGCTAGGTTGCTCTAGGCTTAAGGGGAAGAGTTCTAGCTTGTATTGCCCATTAGGCAACTCTAGGCTAAGCATGTGGTGCCCCTCTTCTAGGCTGTAAGTGCCCTCTTTGATGATTTTATCCACCGCTCTTAAAATCTTTTCTTTGTCTGTGTTGCCCACAAAGGGCTCCAATGCCGGCTTGCCCCAATAGTAAATATTGGCCTCTGTGTCCCTAACCCCCCGACCTGCCAATAAATCCACTAACCCCCTTTGGGTGTTGTTGCTTAGGGGCAACTGATAGCCTATGCCAATCGCGCCTAAGTCTGCTCTATAGTAAGCCCCACTCACTTGCCCATGCTTTTTCTTGGCGATGAGCTCTAATGCCTCTAACCCCTTATCTCTGTATTCTGTAAAATCGTGCCCAAAGTGCTTGTAACCCTTGAGCTCTTTAAAAAGTTCCTCTTTAGCTAAGGGCGTGGAACTTAGAGGCTTTTTAGCCAAAAAGCTTAACTCTTGGTAAGTTTCATCCCCCGCCTTTTCAAGCTCTTTAGGGCTTAGATTCTTTAAGTAGTTTTTCCCCCTTGCTGTGGTTTGCTTTTTAAGCGGGGTGGTGGTAGAATCGGCTTTAGGGTTTGAGGACAGAGTCTCGCCCTCAGTAAAGCCTTTAGAGTCGATAATCTTTGAGGCTTCCCGCTCATCTTTGTAAGCCGTTATCACCCATTTATTCTTAGTGGGTTCGCCCATCCAGTTTTGCCTTAAACCTACCCTAAACAAATTCCCATCTTTGGTATATTTAATCGTTGCACTTGTGTTTTCTTGCGCCTCAAATTCTCCTTTGTTGATGATTTCGTCTAAGCCACTGGCTAATTTCTCTTGCGCTGTACTCCCCTCAAACCCCTTAAAGTCATCAAGATGTTTCTATAATTTTTGATAACCCTAGGCCTCTAGCCTCTTTGCCTTTACCCTCCACACTCCCCCACACCAAATCAATATAGCCCAAGTCCTCTCTATAAAACGCCCCGGCTACTTGCCCGCGTTTTTCTTGCAAGAGTTTGGCCACTGCTTCTTTCCCCTTAAGCGCAAATTCTTTAAAATTCTCTCCAAAAGCGGGGTTGGCTTCGATTTTAAGGGGGGCTTGTGTTAGAGTCCGTCTTAGCGGTTTGGGGTCGTGCGTCTAAGTTGACACTAGGCTGTGGGCTTAGCGAGTCTTCGCCATTTTTTGGTCGTTCACCCATACCGCTAAAAATAGGGTTCTTACCCCATTCGCCATTCTCTTTGTATAAAGTTTTTAGCTTCAATTCGTTTTTCTTGGTGCTGATAGTCTCAATCACCATAAAATACCCATCAATCTGTTTAGCACTCGTTAAAAGCTTTTGCCCATCCTTGTTGTCTATCACCTTGCTAATATCTGGTTCATTGACAACTTGCGGGTAATGCTTAATGTCCTCAATCCCTATTGCGGGCTGTTCGTTTTTAATGTGGTGGATAGAGTTAGGCCCATGCCGTCTTTCAATATGCTTTAACGCATCGCCATTAAAAGTAATCTTTACGGGGTATTTGCTATCAAAGCCCAATTCTTGCATTAGGCCTTTGTCTTGGGGGGCAAAATCCCCCATCCACACCTTACCATTAGTCCTTTTAACCTCCTCTAAAAACTCGGGTGTGATCTCTTCAGGCTTGGCTCTTCTTAAAGGCTTGTTAGGGTCTAGGAGATCATCACTGCTTGGGGGTTCATTCCCCCCTTTACCCCCTTTACCCCCTTTACCCCCTTTACCCCCTTTACCCCCACTATCCCCCAAATGGGGGTTAGGTAATCCTCCCCCTCCTCCTCCATCATCTGGAGGTAAGCCCCCCTCAATCTCTCTGATGAGGGCTTTGGTGGCGTTGGCGTTTAATTTGAGATTAAGCGTTTTTATTATACGCTCCCCCCACGGGCTTTACAATAGTCGCCGGAAGGTTTATACAAACTGTGCACATCTCTTGTCTTTAGTGAGTTTGGTCCGCCCCTACCGGGTTGTATTGGTGTGCTATGACCCTTGAGGTAGGGGATCCAAACCTTCTAGCTCTCTCTAAGCTATAAGTTTTTGCAGATGCTCTGCTAGCTCTTATAAAAAGTGCCGTTACTTCACGCTTCGTATTCCTCCTTAGTCGCCTTTCGTATGGGGATGAACTCCGCGATGTCTTGGGCTCTATATACCACATAATCACGAAAGCCCCCATTCTTAGCCCTAGTGTGGAGTAAAATAACATCTTCCTCTTCTTCGGGGTCGTAGGCAGGGCCATCGTAACCCACAAAAATGCCTTCTTCAACCATGCCCTCTGGGCTACTCACAACCCGCACAAACCAACCAACATATTCTTTAAGGCTAAATATATCCATTAATCTCCTTTATTAGTATAAGGTACATTTATACCCAAGTTGCGTGAAAAATATTTGCAAGACAAAATAAAACGCTAGCCTTATCCAAGCCTTTACTAGCCGAGCGGGCGATTCAGGCTTGAACCCGCATACCAACCCTACCACCCCAGAACTTAAGAATCAAGCCCAAACCCTCTACACCCAAGCCAAAGAGCAAGAGCAGGGTTTTAAGCAACTCTTAGAGGGATTAAGCCAGCCTAGTAGCACATTAGAGGCGGGGAATTTGCTTAAGAGTGTGGGGAGTATTGAGAGCAAGATTAAACGCAAGCAAGGGGATATAACCGCTATTGGCGACTTTTTAAGAGCGGCGATTGTGGTGGAACATAAGGGGCAACTCAATAGCCAATTAATGCACATTGAGGACAGCTTAAGAGCGCAGGGTGTCCCGCTCTCATCGGCGCGTATGGCCCTAATAAAGGCCTCTTGTTGCTCGCTCTGCTTGGTTAATCTAAAAATGTCCTCGGCCGCTTGGTAGGCCTTGTAAATCTTGGAATCCCCCCAAATGGACTTTCATTTTATCACTTAAGGGTGTGGGGGAGGCATTAAAAAGCAATCCAAAAAGCCCCGTGGTGTAGCTTTGCTCTTGGGTGCAAATACATCATTAAAGCCCCGGCGCATGGAGGTTTCAATGCATAAATAGATGTCGTGTCCTTTTTTTTTGAGCTCTAAAAGGCGGCGTTGCAAGGCGCGCTTTTGGTTTCTTCATGTTTCTTGTGTACAGTTTCTTTTATTGTGTGCAATTTTTGCGTTAAGGTGGGCATCCCCTTAGTCCATTCAATAGGAAGCTTTGGTGATCCCAAAATGCCCCAGCATTAGCTGTGGGCAGTGTTAATCTTAAAGACTTAAAATTTGCATCTAAATATGATTTTCTATATAATCTTGGTCTTTACATTAAAAAAAATAAAAGGTTTAACATGGGTATCACTGGCATACGCAAAATTGTGTTTGAAGACTTTAGGAATTTGGGGGTCTATGGTTCTAATAAATCTGAAACATGCGAAACAAGACTTGATCTGGGTGTGATTGGAACTGGGGGGTTGATCTGTCTTATCGGAGCCAACAATGAGGGGAAGAGCAATGTATTGGATGGGATTTCAGAATGGGGAGATGGCAAGCTCACTGGTAGAGATAAACCTGACTTTCCCGGTCTTAAAGCTGGAGAGACATGGGTGTCTGTGGAGTATCTTGTCAATGAAGATTTGCTCAAAGAAGTCTTCACGATCTCTGGGTTTCGCGAACCAGCGAGCAAGTTTTTTAAGCAACCTTGGTTTAGGACAAGATACAAAATAGACGATGAATCGTACCAAGAGTTGTTTAGTGAGCCAGTCGAAGCCATTTATGGTGAAAATGATCAGGGGGAAGCAATATTCTTTAAATTGGAAAAGTTTGGCGGGATTGTGCTCACTTGTGCAATAGACTCTTCGGCATGTATCCGTGTCTTTGAGGATGGTAGAGATATCAAAACAGGAGATAAACGCCTAACCGGTGTGAGGGTTAGTGTTGGTGGTTCTGGTAATCTTTCCGAATTAAAAGAGTTGCTTAAACAAGGCGATGTGCCGGGAGTTAAAAAACAGACAGATCAAAATGTGGCGCTTAAGCCATACAAAAAAAAGGTCGGTTTGGATAGAGTAGAGTGTGATGATAGGGATTTTCAGGGGACCGGCATTGCCTTTCCTAAAATTTTTGCTTATGAGGAGGTCAAGGTAAAAGATGAGGAGTTGCGGATTAATTATCAGGGGGTAGAACAATCCGCATTTTTTAAAATGTTATTTAAAGTTTTGGATAAAAAACCAAGCACAATTACAGAGGCCTACAGAGAAAAGCTAGAAGAAGGAAAATTAAACTCTTTAAGATCGGCAGAAAGAGAAATTTGTGATCGTATAAAACAGAAAATTGATGGGCCATTTAATGCGATGTATGAGCTCTATGAGAAGGCTGGGACTTATGCTTTTGGGATAAGCCTTGGAGATGGTGGTGATGTAGGGTTTGATATCTACAAGTACGAGAACAAAGATAGGAACGATAGTCCCGCTCTTGTCTCTCTAGATAGCCAAAGTGAAGGATTTCAGAAATTCTTCCATTTCTTTTTTAATTTTCTCTACAAGGATGAGATTAGACAGGGCGATATTGTGCTCATCGATGAGGCAGAAAATAGCCTAAGTATCCCTGCTCAAAAAAAGTTTGGGAGTTTTCTTAGAGACTTTGGAATAGGGCGGGGCATCACTTTCATTGTGAGCACCCACTCGCCTAATATGCTAGACATGGATCATCTAAATGAGGTGCGGATGGTGGTTAGAAATACAAAAGAGGGGGCTAGGGGATCGTGGATCGCTAATGATTTTTCTGTCCTGCATCAGCCAAGCTATGGAAAAGTCGATACCTTAAAAGAAATCTTTGAGGCTCTTGGCACTCCCAAACTCCACCTTAAGGATAAAAGGGTGATTTTTGTTGAGGGTATCATGGATTATAATATCTTTGGTGCTTACCAGAAAAACTACAGGGGGGATAAAAAACAATTCACACAATTCATATTCCTGCCCATTGGAGGGGTCGGTGGAAATAACAAGGAAATAAAGGAGAAAGTTGAAGCCCTTGGCAATTTTATTGAAGACTTGGACATTAATTATCCTTTCTTACTTGTGGATGGAGATCAAGCAGGCAAAAATATGGAAGAAGAAGCGAAACAGCTGAATATTAGGACTGCTACGCTTACAGAGGCTTTAGGTGGATCTCGTGAAAATGCCACACTGGAGTCTCTTTTTAGCCAAGAGGATCAGGAGAAATTTAGCTTGCGGAGTTGCAAATCAAAGGATCGTGAGGATAAAACAGGAATAGCTGCCGTAGTCTCTAGTGCCCTTAAGAACACTCCAAATCTCGAATTCACAGAAGAGACAAAAAATAATTTAGACACACTCTTTACATTCTTGGAAAAACAAGCAAATCAGCAAAAGCAAGCAAGTTTTCGCGAGATTGAATCTATAATTGCCAAGATAGCAAAAAGAGATCCCAATAGGGCAGAGGAGCTCAAGGAAAAGTTAGTGGATTTACAACACCTCATACAAGATGCGCTTGCGCCATTACAACCAGCTGAGTAAAATTACAGAGAAGGCAAGAGCATGTGTTTGGGTTATGACTGAGTTGATGGCAATGTTCATATGATCTGTTGGCTTTTGCTCACCCAATTTCGTATACCGGAGTGGCAAACATGCCCGCCTATGTGCATCAAAACCCTAATAACCCCTATACACTGCAACGCCCCGACATTTTCTACTAGGCGTACCTCTTTGGTCGTGAGGAGATCACACGCTTTGTATGTGTGGAATTTCAGTTCTATTAACTGGAGTATTGTCAATTAAACCTCTGCCAATCTTTTTACGGCGTGGATATTGATGCCCTTTTCAACTTTTATGAAAGGCATAAACGCATTTTGGGGTTTTTGCGGGCGTGATGATTGGGGGGAGTTCTTGGTTAATGGGTAAAAGCACCACTCCGGATAATTACCAATGGACTACAACCAATCCTAATAATAAAACCAAACTTGCTCAACCATGAATCAAAACTACGCCCGACAAGCCCAAGATATCAATAACCCTAAAAATGATATGGGGGCAACAGCTAAATTCTCGCCCACCTTCGTGCAATTCATTTTCAATATGGGCTTTCTATGGAGGATCACAGAATTGCTACTTACTAAGGAATTTTTTATTGGTGGAGCACTAGAATTGGCAAAAAGTCTAGGAGTAAAACATGGCAGGTTTCCAATCCCCTGTTAGCATTAATGAGGCGATGCAAAAGATTAAGAGCAGAGAGTACCTGATCCCCGCATTCCAAAGGGAGTATGTTTGGGGACCTGAACAAGTGGCTAGATTATTTGACTCCTTAATGCGTGGTTACCCCATTAGCTCGATGCTCTTTTGGGAAGTCAAGGATGAGAGCAAGAAATCTTGGAAGTTTTATGACTTTTTGCAACATTTTAGACCCGTGCATAAAGTCCATAACCAACATTTTGAAACCGCGGGGCATAAGGATTTTTACGCCATTTTGGACGGGCAACAAAGACTCACTTCTCTTTACTTGGGACTATTTGGGCGTTACGATATCCACAAACGCAACAAGAAATGGACAAATGAAGATAAAAACTTCACCAGTAACTATTTGTATTTTAATCTCACCCAAAGCAGACCCACACAACTTTCTGATGTGAAATATGAATTTTTGTGGCTCGAGCGTGATAAAACGCAACCCATGTTTGTAGATGAACATGGGCAAAAATGGTTTAGATGTGGGGCGGTCTATGATTTCAAAAACTTGGATGAAGCCTTAGATTTTGCGATAGAGCAAGGGCTTAATAAAGAGGAACGCAAACGGCTATTGGATTTCTTCACATTGATCTTTAACACACCCGACCAATCCAAGATTAATTTTTATTTGGAGACAGATCAAAACCCAGAAAAAGCGGTGAATATCTTTATCCGCATCAATTCTGGAGGAACAGCGTTGGGATATGCTGACATTCTCTTCAGTGTCGCCATTGCCAATTGGAAAGAGATTGATGCGCGGACAGAAATCCATGATTTAGTGGATCAGATCAAGAATAATAAAGGTTTTGAGAATGCCAGTAAGGATTTGATTTTAAAGGGCTTTTTATTTTTGTTCCACAACGACATCCGCTACCAAATTAAAAGTTTTGGTAGCGGTTTTATCCAAGCGGTCGAGCAAAAATGGAAAGCGATTAAAGTTGCTTTCTTGGAAACATTTGAGTTGCTCAAAAGTTTTGGCTTGAGTGGGGAAACACTTGGGGCCTATAATTTAGCCTTGCCCCTTGTTTATTACATTTACCACCAAAATTTGAGCGACCACATTGTCCATTCCATAGGGCAACAGGATAACAGAGCCTCCATGAAGACTTGGGTTTTACGCGCCATTGTGTTTAAACCTTTAGGGGCAAGTAGCGACACAACCTTATCTAACATGCGCAGGGCTTTCATTAAAGAATTTGATGCCCAAAGTGGCGTGTATTTTGACCAAGCAAACATGCCCTTCCCCCAAAAAGCCATCGAAACAGAGGGCAAATACCACCAAAATGTGGATTCAGAGTTTTTAGAGAATAATGTCTTGTTTGTGCGTTCCAAAGACCCTAAAACCTTCGCTTTGCTCGCCTTGCTCTACCCTAACCTAGACTACAGCCACAAGTTTCACAAGGATCACTTGCACCCCCAAAGTGCCTATGCAAAATACCAAAAGCTCTCTGAGCAAGGGGATTTTAAGCCCTTTGAAATTTACGACTCCCTTGTGAATCTCCAAATGTTGGATGAACATGAAAACAAGTCCAAAAATGACAAACCTTTAGAACGATGGGTCAATGAGAATTGCGGACAAAATAGAGAGGGCTTTTTACAAAGGCATCTGATCCCCAATGTGGATTTATCGCTGGAGAATTTTGGTGGTTTTATAGAGGACAGAAGGAAGCTTTTAGAAGACAAATTTATGGAAATCCTCAACAAGTAATTGCCTTTAAATCGATAAGGATTTGCTAAGCCCAGATTGACACAGGGGTAACAAGATGTCCAATCAGATGATTAAACGCTACTTCCCCAAGACAAATGCCGCACTTAAAGCACTTGTAAAAGATGAGAGTGTGCATTTGGGCGAGATTGATGTGCATGCGGTAGAGGATATGAGTTTTGTGTTTTCCAACCATGAGTTTGATGGGGATGGCGGCATTAATTTCAACGCAGATTTTGAATGCCAAAACTCCAAAGGCTTAGAGACTTGGGATGTTAGCCATGTCAAAAATATGGCGGGGATGTTCTGTGGTTTGAAATACTTTAACCATGACATCTCAAATTGGGATGTATCCAGTGTTACTAATATGCATTCGATGTTTCGTGTGTGTATCTACTTCAACCAGCCTTTGGAAAAGTGGGATGTGTCTAAGGTTACAAACATGCATAAGATGTTTTTGGGGTGTTTGGAATTTAACCAGTCTTTAGAAAATTGGGATGTATCCAGTGTTGGTAAAATGATGGATATGTTTTCTGGTTGTGATGTGCTTGAAAAATTGCCAAAATGGTATCTTAAAAGAAACAAGGGAGAGAAAGACTGATTGCCCCATATAGGGCAAACCAAAAGGGTTATTCTCCAGTTATGATCTTGCTAAAACGATAACCCGCCTCTTAAGGGAGGACTCTTCTATAAATCTCTGGATGTGTGCTTTTAAAACGGCGGTGGAACCAAAACCAACTTTCAGGGTGTTCCCTAATGATCTGCTCGCTCAAAGTGGCTTGGGCTTGGGTGGCTTCTAAAATATCGGCTTGGGCATCTTCAGTATTTTTAGCGCGGATTGGGGGGTAGTAGGTGGCTGTAAAATGGCTATAATCCTCATTAAAATCAATGATCACCGCCACAATGTCAATATTGTAACGCCTTGAGAGGATGGAGGCAATCGTGGTGTGGGTGACCTCTTGGCCAAAGAATTTCACCACAACACCCTCTTTGGGTGAGATATTTTGATCGATCAAAATACCCACCAAACCCTTACCTTGATTGTAAATTTTCAAAAGTTCTTTAAATGCCCCGATTTTATTGATGAATTTAACCCCGAAAGCCTCGCGCCTCTTGATGATCATGTTGTTAATGGGGGCAAATTTAGTCAAACGCCCCAAACAGCCCCGCTTATAGTGGCTATAATATTGTGCCAAAGAAGTGCCCACCGCTTCCCAGTAGCCAAAGTGCATGCCCATCACCACTGCCTGTCCATTTTGTGCCAAGGAATCTAAAACATTTTGTTGATCGATGAGGGTAAAGCGGGCATCGTATTGAATCTTGGGCAAGAAGATCACCCGCACGCTCTCTAGGATAATGAAGGCAAAATTACAATAAGCGCGCTGGATAATGGCTCGTTTTTCTGCTTCGCTCTTGCTATCCCCAAAGGCAAAATCCAAGTTAGCTTTAGCATCAAAATAACGCCGTCTATCCAGTTTAAACATCACAAACCCCAAAGTCTTAACACAGCCCACAAAGCATCTATGAGGCATTTTGGCTAAAATCCAGCCTAAACAATTAACCGACCACTCCACAATGTGGATACAAAAAATACGCCATTCTCTAAGCAACCCTTCTTTTAACATGATGACCTTTCTAATACCTGCAAAATCGCGTCCTTGATCGCAAGGGGGAGGATGTTTTGGATTGAAAAATCCTTTTTATGGTAATTGGCCTGTGGGTTGCCACACAAAGAGATATGGCGCGCGCCCTCAAGACTAAAACGCTTGGGGGGGGTGTTGCCATAAAGTGTAACAGAGGGGGTTTTAAGTGCCCAAGCCAAATGCACAATGCCCGTATCCCCGCCCACCACCACACTAACTGATGAAACGAGGGTTTTGACCTGCTCTAAATCCATACGGGGGAGTAAAATCGTGGGTAGGTGGGGGCTTAGGGTTTGGTGGAGTTTTTGGGCATTTTGGGGGTGGGCATGCCACAAAATCGCCACGCTTAAGCTACAATCTTTCAATAAAAGCCCCAATTCACAGAAACGATCTAGGGGGTAAGTCTTGGTTGCCTTGGAGCTCTCCAGCACGAATAAGACGCAGGGTTGTGTGCCTAAGTCGTGAGGACTGGGGGGGCAAAAAAAGGCTAGGTGGCGCTTATTCAGGGTTTGTTCCCAAGTTTGGTGGGGGTAGAGCACGCTTAAGCCCTCTTGTAGCACCCGTTGGTTGCGCTTTAAAATGTGCTCTTGGTAGGGAATTGGCACCTTATGGGTGTAAAAGAGGCTGGCTAGGGGTTCTTTAATGGAGCGCGCATCAAAGCCCACAAAGCGTTTTGGGGATTTTTTAGCCAAAAAAAACCCAATGAGGGCAGATTTGAGCAAGCCCTGCATATCAATGATGAGATCAAAAAGCCCCAAATGGCGCAGACCCCGATAAAACTTCCCAATAGCAAAGGGGTTTTTAGAACGCAGGGTTTTTTTATAGGGCAGAGCGTGTAATGCATCAATGTAGGGGCAGTTTTTGAGCAGAGGGGCAAAGGCTTCATCAATCAACCAATGAATCCGTGCCTCTGGGTAATGTTCCTTGATAAAGGGCAAAAACACCGCACTCACCACCACATCGCCCAACGCTGAAAGCCTAATAATAGCAATGTTCATGTAAATTCAATGCTTAGAGGGATGGGTTGGGCAAGCTTGGCGACCGCCTCTTGGCAGAGATAAAAATTTTTCTGGCTCTTGATGTTGAGGGTTTTATTTTTGAGGCTATATTGCGTGTCTTTGGGGACACTGATTAAACAAAGGGCTTCGGCTAGCCCCAAGATGAAACTGAGCCACTGCAAGGTTAAGATTGGGGGCATGATAGAATTAATGTGGGCAATATTGCTATCTTTAGGGATTTTTTTATGGCTAAATTGCACGAGCAAGCAGATAATGGCGCGATCTTGGTGTGAGAATCCATAGCTCAAAGAGTGCAGACTCAAATAAGCCCCATGTTTGTGGGCATCATAAAAGTTTAAAACCTTGCCAATGCTGGAAAGTTGTCCGGCGATTTTGAGGTGGTAGAGGTATTTGTCCTCAATGCCATGCAGGGGTTTTAAGACTTCAAAGAGTTTACTACACGCTTTTTTGACCTCTTGGCTGTGCTTGGAGTGGGGCAAAAAGCGATCCAACAAGGACAAGATCGAGGGATTGATATTGTTGGGGAAGGTGTAGTTGTGGTTTCTGAGCATGTCGCTCAAAAACACACCCTCACGCACACCAACACCGCTAGTTACCACCATTTGGGCGTTGAAATGCTCCAAGAGCATGGTAAAAATGAGAGTCCCACTCCTAATGGTATCTTGGCGATCCGCACTCACGCCCAAGCCCTCTAAATCCTCTTCGGGAGTGTGGATGATCTCTTGCATCAAAGCCCAATTTTGCCTAACACCCATCTCAAAGCCATGGATGACATCGATGGGGTAGTTATTGTGTTGCATCACGACCTTAGCCAAAGCGCGGATCGTGCCTCCCACGCCAAAAATATGGGTGGTTTTGAAATGAGCGGGAATTTTTTTGATCTCCTCTCTAATAAAGTCTTTAGCCAAACCAGCTTTGAGGTGCTTGTCAAAAAAGAGTTCTTTTAGGCGAATCGTGCCCAAATTGAGCGAGATCAAATCTCTAATCTTGCCATCTTCAATCAGGGCGCATTCTGTGCTCCCCCCGCCAATATCAATGGTGATCCCATCTTTATGGTGCAATAAATTTGCGCACGCCACGCCCCCATAAAAGGCTTCTTTATAGCCATCAATCACCTTAACTTGCAGATCGCATAAGCGTTTCACCAAAGCGACAAATTCCTTAGAGTTGGGCGCATCACGCACCGCACTGGTCGCCACGCAGAGGATTTTACGACTCTTGTATTTTTGGGCGATCTCTTTAAACTCGCTCAAGGCTTTTAATGCTCGCTTCATGGGGGCTTTTTGCAATGCTCCCTTGCGGGCATAAGTGCCCTGTGAAATGCGCACTTTGGATTTGATCTCATAGAGTAAATAAAACCCAAATTGGCTTGTTTTTTTGAAAATTGCCATGCGCACCGAATTAGACCCGATGTCAATGACAGCCGTGATCTTTGCCATGGCTAATTTTCGTCTTGTAAGGCCTGATATTTTTGTTGGAGTTCTTCGGGGCTTTCTGCGTTATGGGGGTCGGGCACGATAGCATCGACCGGACACACGCTCACGCAACCAGGTTCATCGCTATAACCCACGCATTCGGTGCAACGATCGGGGTCAATGCTGTAAATCGGGTCATTTTCATCAATGGCTTCTGTGGGGCATTCCTCGCGACACGCATCGCACGCAATACATTCTTGAGAGACTAATAAAGACACGCTTCACCTTTGGGATCAGAATTTGATAAGGGCTTTTTACCCAATCCTTGCTAAATTTTTTATAAAGATACGCTTGTTGAGTATGATTCACACAGATTAAGATAATACTTATAATTCTTACTATATAAATATCGCTCAAAAAATAAGACTTCTAGGAGTTCCTTTAATGCATAAAACAAATAGACAATCGGGTTTTAGCCCGTTGGTGGCGATGCTAGTTTCTCTTGTTGCTTTAAACGCAGAAGAAGAACACACCTTGAGCAAAGTTACCACGCAGGGGGAGCGCATTTTCACTTACAATAATGAATTTGTAGTGGGTTCTAAGGAACTAGCCCAAAGGCAGAGCAACCAAGTTGATGATATGTTCCGCACAAATCCAGATGTGAATGTCGGTGGCGGGGGCGTGATGGGGCAGAAAATCTATGTGCGGGGCATTGAAGATCGCCTTTTGAGGGTTACGGTGGATGGGGCGGCCCAAAATGGCAATATCTACCACCACCAAGGCAATACGGTGATCGATCCCCAAATGCTTAAGAGTGTAATTGTTACCAAGGGGGCAGCTAACGCCAGTGCGGGGCCCGGAGCAATGGCCGGAGCGATTGCAATGGAAACCAAGGGGGCGGCCGATTTTATCCCCAAAGGTAAAAGTTACGCCGCCTCGGCTTCAGCCTCGTTTTTTACAAACTTTGGGGATCGTGAAAACGCCACGATCGCATGGCAGGGGACTTATATCGATGTGCTCGCCTACTACACCCACCAAAATATTTTTTATTACCGCAATGGCAATTATGCCTTTAAAAATCTTTTCCACCCCACCGCGCAAGACAAAGAAATTGGCACGCCCAGCGAACAAAATAATATCATGGTGAAAATGAATGGCTATATCAGCGAAAGAGATACGCTCACCTTGAGCTATAACATGACTCGCGACTCCGCCACCCGCCCTTTGCGTTCTAATGCGATTGGTGTTGCCCAAGACCCCGATGATCCGCTCGTTTCGATCGACTTCACTAAGTTTTTATTCCATAGCGTGAATGTCGCTCACAATGTGTCTTTAAAGTATGTGCGGGAAGCAGGGAGCAAATTTGGCGATCCCAAATTGGATATTACTGCTTATGCGAGTATCCGCAATGGCAAATTTGACCCCCTCTTTAACCCCAAGGGGACACTGCTCCAAGCCCCTAATGGTTTGCATTTTTTAGATGGGAGCGTGGTGAAGAGTTATGAAGATGTAGATTTGCCCGCATCCCAAGCGCGTAATGTGTTTTTAAACAACTCCGGGGTTAATCTCAAGGTTGCCCACACTATCAATGCCCTAAACAATAACCTCTTTGAATATGGCTTTAACTACCAAAACTTGAGTATCTTTGATGCCCGTATCCCCAAGTCTGCCATCATTAGAGATTGCTCCTATAATATTGAGGTCAAAGACTACGGCGATAACAAGCCCCTATGCCAAAGAGGGCAGTCTAATGGGAATATTTACGGGGGTTATATCCAAGCCAACTACACTTTCCACCCGGTCGTGACTTTGGGGGCGGGGACTCGCTATGATGTTTATACCCTTTATGACAAGGATTGGCAATTCCATGTTACACAGGGATTTAGCCCGAGTGTAGCTTTGGTGATCAACCCGGTAGAATCCTTGAGCATCAAACTTTCCTATGCCTATGTAACCCGGGGGGCGTTGCCCGGGGATGGAGTGTATATGCGCCAACAAGACTTGCGTTATGTGAAAAATCTCAAACCTGAAGTGGGGCAAAATAGTGAGGTTAATATCGATTGGCAAAGCAAGTATTTTAGCGGGCGTGCGGCTGGGTTTTACCAAACCATTAGCAACTTTATCAACCAATACGCCCAAGTCTTGGTAGTGGGTAATCTCAAGCCTATGATCCAAATTTATGGCTACGAAGTAGGCGGGACTTTCAAATATAAGGGTTTTATGTTAGATGTGGCTGTCTCTAGGAGCTGGCCTACTGTCAAGGGACATTTGCTGGCTGATAGCTATGAGCTAGCCGCCTCAACGGGGAATGTGATCATCGCTAAAGCTGATTACACCTTCAAGCGTGCCGGTCTCAATATCTCATGGCTAGCCCGTTTTGTAACCAATTTAGATTATTTGGGCTATGACATCTATGCCCCCAACTATGAGGGCGGTTATGGGCCTGGGCTAGTCAAATTGCACAAACCCGGCTATGGCGTGCATTCCTTGTATGTGAATTGGGATATGCCCTTCAAACGCTTTAAAGGGCTCTTGCTCTCGGCCGTGTTTAACAATATTTTCAACAAATATTATGTCGATCAAGCCTCCCCCTTTATCATGAGCCCCGATGATCCGGCGACCGATAAAGTCGTGCGCGCCATTGCGCAACCCGGATTTAACGCCCGCTTTGAAGTGGCGTATAAATTTTGACAAGGATTCTTAAGCGTGTTTTTTTGCTATAATGCGGGTTTATCTTAGCAAAGGATGGTGCATGGGGGTAGATATTTTAGACAAAATCCATGAAAAGGTCGATGATTTACTGGTCAAACTCGCTCTCTTAGAGGAGGAAAACAAAGAATTACAGCTTAAAAACGCCACGCTGGCAACCCAAAATGAGGAAAAAGATCGCCAGCTCAACACGCTCTATGAAGAAATCGCCGCCAAAGATAAGGGCTTACAAGAACTTTATGACAAAATCTTAAAAGTCATTGATGTATGACGGATTCTAAATTTGGCGAAGTGATTGAGATCTCCATAGCCGGGAGGCGTTACAAGATCACCTTAGACGATCGTTGTGATCCAAAGACACTAGAGGAGATCAAGCTAAACTTCCATAACAAAGAGATCGAGCCTATCGAACTCTTTAAGGCCCATCTCAAAAAAATCCAAGAGATCGCGCGCTTGAACACCAAGCTCCAAGAACTCCTAAACAAAATCCCCTAATTTACTTGACACTCCCCATGTCGCTCACTTTACCCCACATGAGGCGGTATTTGCGTTTCATAAACTCCACCTCCTCACGCACTTTGGCTAATTCCTCTTGCAAAACCGCAATCGTCTTTTTGTCCTCCTCATAGACCTCCTGCATGTCAATCACCGCATCTTTTAAAAACATGTTTTCATTTTTATAAGCATTGATGGTTTCATCTTTAGCCCCTACCACCTTATCATGCAAGCCCAAAATAGTGTTGATGGTCTTTTCTACAAACACGGGGTCTAAATTGTTGTTCATGCTTTCTAGCAAGGCGGGGTAACCCGCTTTAGCCGCTGGAGTAACATTCTTGCCCACCATGCGTTTAGCTAGAGCTTGGGCAGCACTATGCAAATCCACCCAAATGCGTTCCTCATCATGCTTGCTCACAATGCTCTGTTCTTCAATGAGGGCTAAAACCCGCTCTTTGGGCAGTTTAGAAATCTCTAAAAACTCTTCTAATTGAATCCAAGTGTTTTCTTCTGGTAGTTCCATATCAACCTCCGCGCAATGTTTTGATCGCCCTTTTGAGGCTCTCAACCAAGTAATCCACATCCTCTAAGGTGTGGCTGTAATGCAAACTCACACGCAACCAACCCGGCTTTTCTCCTCTCTCTTGCAAGACCCCAAAGCTACTATCCTCAAGCCCCAAGAGATCATGTCCATAGGGTCCGGCACAACTGCACCCCGCCCTTGTTTCAATGCCATAATCATAACTGAGTAATTGCGCCAGCGCATAGCAAGACACCCCACTTGCATTGAAAGCCACATTGCCTAGCCTCTCTGCCTGCAAATTGCCATAAATGCTAATAGCCGGGATTTGTCTTAAGGCATGCATGAAGACTTTAGAGAGCATGCTTTCACGCGCTTTGATATGGGCTAATCCTAACTCATTGCGTAATTGCAAAGCCAAAGCCGCCCTTAAAAGCTGGGTTAGACCATAAGTGCCAAACTCTTCTCTTAAATCCACCGCATCAATATATTCTTGGCTACTCCGACTCACATACTTGACCACCCCACCCCCACTAAAGCTGGGGGGTAACTGCGTGTCGATAAGATTCTTTTTGATCCCCAAAAGCCCACAAGCCCCCACCCCGCCTAAAAACTTATGGGCGGCTACAAAACATGCATCTAAATTTAAATCCCCCAAATTCTGGTGGGGCGCAAAGGCGGCTAAATCAAAGGCTAGAGTTGCCTTGTATTGTTGGCAAAGTTTAGAGATGGACTCATAGGGGACAACAAGCCCGGTCACATTGGAAGCAACCCCGATAGAAACAATGGGAGTTTTGGCATGCTTAATGGCTTCTTGTAAGGCCTGCTCTAAAGACTGCATATCAAACAAGCCCACATTATTGAGTGGCAAGCGCACCACCTCACACAAACCCTCCCGCCAACTAATTTCATTGGAATGGTGCTCAAAGGGACCGATGATCACTTGTGGCAAGTCTGAGTCCTGTATTTGGAACAAATGCCTCGCTTTAGGGGGGATATAGACCCCCAAAATTTCTTGAAAACGCTTGATCGCATGGCTGGCCCCAAAACCACTTGTTAAGATCACAAAATCCTCTCCTAGTCCCAAACTCTTTTTAATGCTCTGCTTGCTGTGCAAATACACCTCTTGCATCCAGTTAGCGTGTTTGGCATGTCCTGAGTGGGCGTTGGCATAAAAGGGTAAAAGCTTGGCTAGGCGTTTTTCAATCAGGGTGCTAGCCAGCCCTGAGGCTGTCCAATCAAAGTAACGCACACCCTTTTTAAGCACCACGCTGGAGCGGATTTGAGCAAGCTGTTCTTGCTTGCTGGTGGGGACTAAAAGGGGCGCAAAGATCGAGTCTAAAAACCTTTGGCTGGACTTAGGAGTCTCTAAAAGAGTTTGGGCCATGTGAGCTTGGCTCCTCCTAAGATATGGAAATGCAAATGGGGCACTTCCTGCCCGCCATCTGCGCCAATATTAGTGATGAGGCGATACCCGCTCTCTTTGATCCCCAATTTGGCGACCACCTCCAAGATAAACGCGCTCATGTTGGCCATCAGCTCTGGGGTGATGGCATTAAAATCTTTCACACCCACTTTGGGGATCACCAACACATGAACCGGGGCTTTGGGGTTGATGTCCTCAAAGGCTAGAAATGCCTCATTTTCCAACACCTTTTGACACGGAATCTCCCCTGCTACAATCTTTTCAAATACATTTTTGACCACACAAAAACCTTTTCTATCAATTTGCCTTATTATAGCTGAAACTAGAGGATTTGATAAGCCCTAGATTTAAAACCGGTAGCTAAGGCAAAGTGAGGCACGATGGACAAAACTTATTTAATTTAGTGCAAAACGAATGGGCACATCGGGGAGTCGTTCATCATTGGGGTAATCTAGCCCGGCAATATCCCCGCAAGTTTCGCGCAAGGGCAAATTTGGGGGGACTAAATCCCGCCTCAAATAGCTCACTTCAAAGACACTGCAAAAGAAACGCTCCTGGATGTAGAAAAAGCAAGTGCAACAATTATTGTAGTGTAGATGGATGGGCTGGAACGTTTGGTGGAGTTTTTCCAAGACAGCGAGGTGTTGCCGGGTTTGCTCTAGTTTGCGCGGATCGCACCCGTGGAACTCAATGATGATTTGTGCAAAATATTTCTCTAAGATACTAAAATCTAGTTTTTCAAAAATATCCCATTCAGCCCCCTCAATGTCAATTTGCAAAATATTGTGTAGGCTAGGATCAAAGCTGTGATCTTGCATGATTTGTTCTAGCGTGGTGGTTTGGTGATCGCTTTGCGTGCCGACAAACTTTTTATGGAAGAGGATATTAGGATGTACATAGGGACCCCGATCAATGCTGGCGTCATATTGGAGGACCAAGTACCCCATGTTGGCCATCTCTAAATCCCAAGGGGACGATTCGCTCACCCCTAGTGAAATGGCTTTGGGTTGCCTTTCAGAATTGGGGGGGGGGGGGGGAAAACCAAACCCCCCAAACCCCGGGTGTCGCGGGGGGCCCCAAAAACGCAGTGCCCCCGGGCCCCCCCAATTTTAAAACCCGACCCAACTGCCCCCCCCACCCCCCCCCCCCCCCCCCCCCCCCCCCCCCCCCCCCCCCCCCCCGCGCGCGGCCGGGGCCCCGCCGCGGGCGGGGGGGGGCGCCCCCCCCCCATCACATACCCGCCATCACCCTGAGTAGCGATGCGGACCAAATAAGGCATGGCCACGGGGCGCACCCAATTTAAATACGCATCCATCATCTCCACGCAACTAGGACGCGAATCAATCACGATCCGTGTTTTTGCATGTACACCATCGCTATTAATGAGAGCAGTATGGAGCAAGACACGATCCTCAGGGTGGCGTACGCAACTTGCGATCATGTGGCTCACTGACATTTTATATTCAAAATACTCGAGCCTGCGCTCTATGCTCCCCAATAACTTTTGCTTGATCCGCTTTAAAGGTTGCTGGATGCGCGCCAACAAATTATTAACCTCGCTCATCTATTCTCCTATTTGAATTTATAAAAGGGTTTATAGCAAAACTAACCTAATTTTCTCATGCCATAGGTACAAAACCCTAAAACCGGTAACTCAAATAAGCCGTTACTGAACGTCCCGGACCCGGTTCTCTGCCTGTGGGGCTGGTTTCCAAGCCTCTAAAGTAGTATGGCATCCCCAAAATATTATTGACCTGCAAGCTCCCCACAATTTTATGCCGCCCACTCTCCCAAAAAATTTGGCTTAACTGGATATTCCAAATCCAATACCAAGGCAAGAGCCCCACACTATTACAACCATAAGACACGCCCTCTGCTTGGTGGGGCTTGAGGGGGAAACAAGTGGTCTTTGATTGGGATTGGTTGAGCATAGAGGAATAGGCACGGCTATAAAAATAACTGCTCAAACCCAAAGTGGTTTTTTTGTAGGTGTAGCGCATATCCAAAATTAATTGGTGTGGACTGACATAGGGTAATTGCTTACCCTTGAGATCAAAAGAGGGTGAAAACCCTTCAAGACTGCCCCGTATATGACTACTCACAAGCGCATCAATGTAAGTATAAGCCAAATGCAATTGCAGGCCTCTAAGGGGGGCATAGTCAAGTTCTAATTCCAAGCCCTGAGAGCGGGCATTGATGGGTTGGTTATCCCCCCAAGCGTAGTAATTGTGGGCAAAAATAAGAAAATAGGCAATATTAAGACTGAGTTGGTTTTGATAGCCATAGCGCGAACCGATCTCAATTTGATTAAAAGTCTGGGTGCTTGGGCTTGTTGGCCCTACCATGCGCTCTTGTGGCGGGATAAAGCTATGGCGGTAATTGGCATACAACAACCAATCTGCTAGGGGCTTATAACCGATATTGAATGCCGGACTCCACACACTTTGGTGTATTTTGTAGATGGTATCTTTTGGTGCAAGTTGGTAATTTAAAAAGGTGTAGCGCAATCCGGGGGTTAGGGTGAGTTTGCCTTGCAAAAATTCCATTTTGTCGCTCACATAAGTAGCTAGGTAGCGATCCAACAACTCGGGACTGTTACCCAGTGTGGGGTTTTGGGTGCATGGGTTGTTTTTAAAATTGTGGCAAATAGATTTAGTTAGCTTGATGTTATTCATCATCAAGCGCATGCCCACTTGCAGGGTTTGCTGGAGCTTTTTGCTAGAGATGTTTAAATGCAGGTTAGGTTCTAGGGCATTGAGTGTGAAATATCCCTTGCGTTGGGTGGTAAAAAACCCCGCATAATTGTCATTTGTATAAACAAGCCCTCTAGCCGGATTGCTATTGGCATTTAAATAATTAGAGTCCCACTGGAAGGCACTTTGCATTCTGTGCCCAAAGTAGGTGAGGCTAAAATCTCCACTCACCCTGCCCTTAAAAGAACCTTGATAAATCGCGCTCCAACGCATCGCCTCTGCACTCTTGGTGTTATAGGGGCGATCGTTTTGGAAAAAGTTTTGGGCGTAAGCCTGTGGGCTCAAAGACCCCGGATCGTGCAAAGAAAATTTGTAATATTGGAAAGAAGCCGTGAGTTTGTTATGGGGGTTGATCTGGTAAATCCCATCAAATAAGTAATTTTGAATTGTAGCCGGGCTGTGGTATCTAAAACCCTGCCCGGTTATGAAATTGGCTTGCGCTTGCACGCCCACAAACCGGTTAAACATGCCCCCCGATCGCAAATAGGTGTTGTATAAAAAGCTATTGCCCACATTTTTACTAAAAGAAAAAGGCGCGATGAAACTTTTGAGCGAACGCTCCCAAAAGGTTACCCGCTGGGCGATTTGGTTGGTCCATTCTTTTGCAATGGGTTTAGTGCTGATGTTGATCACGCCCCCAAAGGCATTGGGGCCATATTGCACGCCCTGCCCCCCCTTGATCACGCTGATTTGATCGCTCATCTGCAAAGTCGCGGGGAAAATAAAAAGTCCGATGAGTCCATAGGGTGCGGCCTCTAGGGGGATATGATTGAGTAAGACAAGCCCAGCTCGCCCATACCCCCCACCCAAACCCCGCATTGAGAAACTGGGCACCGCCCCCACACCTGTAGCGTTAAAAACACGCACCCCCGGGACATTTTGCAAGGCTTGCTCTAGGGTTTGGTTAGCTTGTTGGGTGAGTTGGGGGTTAGAAATTAAGGTGTAACTGCCCAAGTGATCCTTAACTTCTAAAGAGTGCCTATCTGGCGGTGCCTTGTGGCGTATCTGCGTGCGCTGTTTGGATTTTGAAGCGTGCAAGCTACACACGACAAAACAAGCAACACCAATCAAAACAGCCGTTTGTTTCATCTTCCCCTTGGGGTCTTGATATGGCGCGATTATAGCAAAACAAAAACACAATCTATCTAGATGTGTTGGTTAGGTTTTGTGTAGAGGGGTATTTGTGGGGATTTAGGAAGTGGGCTTTGGAGCAACGGCATTTCCCATCTTTTGGGGATATGTCATACTCGCTTTAGTTGGGGGCAAAGGCAGGGCGTATGTTCTAGAGACAAACTTTGAGATTAGGGGATCAAAAAATCCCGCATTTGTTTTGCGGAAATAGTCACACAACCATCACTGGGAATTTCTAGGGGTTTGAAAATAATGTTGACTGTATCTTGTGGATTGTTTCCTTGTGTCTCAGACTTTTTAAAAATAGAAGAATCTGTGATCTTTGGATAAAAGTAGTAATAATAGAAGTTTCGGATACTATTTGATAAATCTTTTTGGTAGTAACTTTTGTAACACTCTATAAAATATTTAACAAAGCATTCAGAAGCTTTGAATTGTCTTTGGGCCTTTTGAAGGTGTTCCTTATGGCGACTCGATTTTATCTCGCACAAATAAACAGAAACATCGCCCTCTTTTTGATTAAGCTTAAAAATGATGCTATCACAACAGCAATCTGTTGTCTGTTCTGCCGCACAACTTTCATTTGTGGGTTTATGGTGTTTTTTCTCATTTGCCTTTTTAAAAAATTTAATGGTGTGTTTGTTCTCATCTTGTTTTAAGATAAACACGGAATCATTGCCTCCAAAACAAAAATTTATCTGCTTGATACTGCTTTGTTCTTGCTTTTCATGCACCACAAAGCAGTTTCCTCTTTTTCCCCTATGTGTAATTTTTAAATCTTCATGAATAGCTCTTTCTATCTCTTGAAACTCTTTAGCTGTCATGGTTGTTTCTCAAGTTTTGGAAAACTTTTTCAGCAATTAGGCTTTGATTTTCATTTTGGGCTCTAATAGGATCATCAAAAGTTTGCATGAAAATGCCCTGCTCTTGGGTGATTTTCACGGGAATTAGGGTGTTTTGTTTCTTAATGGTCTTAGTAACATAGGCCTTAACACGATGGGCATCTAGGCCGTATTCTTGAGTATAGCCCTGCTTTTTAAGGCTTTCTATTTGCGTCTCATTGAGTTTTTTTAACATGATGCAATTGCTCAATTCGCGCACAATATAGTCGCTATGCGTGGTGATAAAGACCTTGATCCCTGCATTCACCAACAAGGCTAGCAAACGCGCCACTAAAATTTGGTTATTGGGGTGGAGGTTGAGTTCTGGTTCATCGATCATCAAAATATCATTTTTTTGCGCCACATGCAAAATATAGTAATGGAGCATGATCAAAGAGCGCGCAGAACTAGAGGCAACTTCAAGAGCATAGGCAGATTTAGAGCCTTTGGGTTGAAAAAGCAAACCAAAATCCGTTATTTTATACTTACCCCCTACAAGTTTGCCCAGCAGATCCAAGATAGATTTGTGATACTCCTTATTTTGTTTGAAGAAACTATCTTGTTTGCTAATTTGTTTCAGCTCCCTAATGAAGTTAATATTATCTCTAACGGGCTTAGGGTAAATTTGTTTTCTCTGATCGGTTTTTCGATGTATTTCAAATAAATCAAGAATATCTAATTTATCGCCCTTGAGTATTTGTTGCACAGCCTCGAGCTTATTGATTTTGACAAAATCTAACTCCTCTTGAAAAATTGAAGCCCCCGTTCTTTCTACACTGAGAATAAAGGGGCTTGGCATAAGAATAGCAATGAGGCTATCTACTAAATAATCCCGATATTTTGCGCCATCTAAATGCTTTGGAATACTGATTTTAAAACCCTCATCATCAAGTTCATATTCTACTCCATACAGATTTTCATCTCTATCTTTCAAGCGTTGCACTGCCTTTTTAATTTCCTCTAAAGAGACATTGTAAGAAACTTGAAACTCTGTTGTTTCAAAATCTTCGCTACTGCCTGCCATCACTTGACTAAGCACATCTTGAGCATAAAAGCAAGTTTTCTGATTCAAATGTTTTTGAAATTCTGCGTTCATTTCTGCATAACTACATTGTTGATAACTATTAGCTATCTCAAAAATACCCCTTCGTCCCCCTCTAGTTCTACCTAGAAAATTATTGCTGAGGAAATGCATAAAATCCAAATACCCATAAAGACCATAGGCCGCATAAGTTTTTCCAGTGTTGTTTTCTCCACAAATTAAAGTCAAATCTCCTATTTCTAAATCTGCTTTATGGAGAGTTCCGATATTTTTTAGCTCGATTTTCATGCTTGCCCTTTTTATGATATGATATTCTAAGGTTTGGGACTCTTTACATTATAGCAAAGCGTGTAGAGTGGTCTGTCAAGAAATCTATTTAAAGAAGGCGGTAATTATCTATGGCAAAAACTAATGGTGGTAAAAAGATCGTGCGTGTGCATCCCTATATAAAAAAGGACGGGACACAGGTTAGAGGACATGGGCGATCTACTCCGAATAAATAAATAGGAGTTTAGGGCTGTAACTGGGGTTTTGACCGAAAGTTTTGGCTTTAGTAACCCTCTCCGAAGATCTATGGTGTTGCGTTGGGGTGAGCTGGGGGCGGGGTAACAGCCCGCCACTAATCCTTGTAAAAAGGGAAGTTTGTTTGCGATTAACTCAGAGTGCCCGTGATCAAACGCCAACCACTCACACCATGCCCTAAAAACTGCTTGGGATCAAAGACACCGCGATCATTCCAAAAATGCCAATGTTTGGGACCCAGCTGGCTAGCAAATCTAAGGTAAGTGCTATAATCTCGCTCATACTGATTCAAGCGTTTCTCCTCCTCCTCTTTAAAACCGTATTCCTCGGCTAGGTAAGGCTGGGTGGCTAAATATTCTAAAAGAAGGGGCAGGGCTTTATAGTGCCGATAAGACACTGCCATTTTAAGCCACTTGATAGCTTGATCAAAAGCATCAAAGTAAAGTTGCATGATTTCTAACTTAGATTTGCCCTCCATTAACGAGAGCATCAGCGGGTTAAAGTCCGGCGGTGTAGAGTGATCCCATACAAGTAGCCTTGCACAAAGACCGCTCCCTAGTTGGATACCTTTTTTATAAGCCTGAATGGACTTTTGCTCATCTTGTTTGCTTTCATGCCCATCGAAATATTTGATCCAATCGTAAAACCTCGCCAAATAATGACACCCGACATGGCAATCAAGGTCTATCGCCTTTTGAAACGCCTCTATGGCTTTTTCGACCAAATTTTCATCTCTATAATCTGGATCGCCCTCCTCTGCCAACCAAAGCCGATTGACAAATGCCTGCCCCATTTCGGCGTGCGCCTCTATGTCGCCTTGTTTGGCTTGGCGTTTTAATAATTCCACCGCCTTTTTATAATACTCGTAAGATTTTGCCTTAGAACCCTCAGAGGTTTCCCCAAAATCATTATACCGGCGGTACAACTCACCCAAATGGCGGTAAGCGCGCCCCTCTCCTAACTCCCCTGCTTTTTCAAAAAGTTCTTTTGCCTTTTGTTGGCAATTTTGCATCTTTTTATCCGCAAACACATGGCAGTGTTCTAAAAACCCTGCATAACTATCCACATCAGCATCGATTTCATCATCGCAATTTGTAAGTCCTTTTTCTACAGCCACCCCCTCTAAAACTTCCCCACTCCCATACTCCACCACCTGCGTATCCCCATTTTCCATGTAAATCTTTCCTAGCTCCACCATCGCTCCCACTGAGCCTAACTCTATGGCTTTTTCAAAGCAACGCATAGCGACATGGTTATCCGGGTATAAAACGATGCCCTCTACTGCCATTTTGCCTAGTTCTAGCCAAGCTCCAGCACTGCCCAAATCTTTAGCTTTCATGTAATCTTGAAAAGCTTGCAGAGTGTTAGACCCATATTTCCATAGGGGTTTGACTTGTGGGGTGTTGTCACTAGGTGCAGATTGTGCTTGTGGATTTTGGGGGGTTTCTTGACTAGGGCTTGAGGGGGTGTTTGCAAACCAGGTTTGGTGGTTAGCTTGGAGGGCTTCTAATAACATTTCTAAATCCTCCAAAGATTTAGACAATCTGCCTGCGTTTTCTAAAGTTTGTGTGCCTTCTGTGGCGTGGCTTAGGGCGTTTAAATGGGTGTTTGTTCTAACTTTGAGTTTTTTAAATTGCGCTAGGGCATTTTCTAACTCTGTGTCATCTTCTGTGTTTTGGTGGTAAGCCTCTTCTAGGGCTTTGTTAAACGCGTTGAGTGTGTCTAAGAGTTGGTTAAACTTGGTGCTTAAATCGCTAACTTCCTCTTGGAGGGCTTCACCCCCCCCCCACATCCTCAGCTAGAGATAAAAACAAGCGGTGGGCGCGCTTGGTGGCTTTGAGCTGCTTAGTGAGTTGGTTTAATGTGTTTTGCATAAAGTCTCCTTGTGTCAAAAATGGCGGGTATAATAACATGAAAATAGATTTGATAGCAAGAGGGTTAATATGCTTTTAGGCATTGATGAAGCGGGGCGGGGGTGTTGGTGTGGGTCGCTATTTGTGGCGGGGGTGGGCTGTGATCTGAGTGTGGCTAATGAATTTGTGTATTTGGGGCTTAAAGAGAGCAAACAACTCAGCAGAGCCAAACGCTTTGGATTTGCCACACAAATTAGCCAAGATACACGCATTGCTAGCGTGGTGGTGAGCAAAAGCGCGTTAGAGATTGATAATAAGGGTTTGAGTGTGTGCATGCAAGAGGCGATCACAGAAATTATTCTGGGCTTGCCCACTATTAAACATGTGCGCCTAGATGGGAACACGCTTTTTAAATTAGAGTTTGCACATTTAGAGAGCTTTGAGGCCATTATCAAGGGCGATGACAAAATCCCCCAAATTGGCATGGCCTCCATCTTGGCTAAGGCACATAAGGATCGGGAGATGTTAGCCTTAGATGAGCTTTACCCAGAGTATGGCTTTGCTAGGCATTGTGGCTATGGCACGCGCGCCCACGCCCTAGCCATTACCAAGCATGGACTGATTAAAGAGCACCGCAAGAGTTTTAAATTTGGTTACTAACCCCCCGCCCCACTCTGTTAGGGGAAAAATGTTAGAATGCCCTTTCTAATCTATTAAAGTAGGTAGTTATGGCAAAGGTGTATAAAGGCAGGCTGTTTTTATTGGAAGATGATCCCCTCTTGCACCACATGGTGGCAGAATTTTTAGAGCAAAGCGGTTTTGAGGTGCGTGGGGCTTATGATGGCGATCGGGCTTTGGAGATTTTAAATCAAGAAGTTTTTGATCTGTGGTTGTTGGATATTCAGGTGCCCGGGTTGGATAGTTTTGAGACCTTGCAAGTCTTGCGCCAGTCCCACATTAACACGCCCACGATCTTTATTAGCGTGCTCAAAGACATGGTCTCTTTAAAAAAGGCTTTTCATTTGGGGGCTAGCGACTACCTCAAAAAGCCCTTTGATTTGGAGGAGTTGTTGATCCGTATTGAACGGCTTTTAATTATCCAAAAGGTCACGATCAATGAAGATTGTTTTTATGAGCAGGGCAGGTTGTTTAGACAGGATCAAAGTTTTATTTTGAGTGCCAAAGAAAAGCAACTTTTGGAGTTTTTCTTGCACCATAAAAACCAAATCCTCCCTAATGACCAAATTATTGCTAATGTTTGGAGCTATGAGGGCAGTGTCGATCACTCCACCCTACGCACCCACATTAAAAACTTGCGCAAATTATTAGGCAAGGAGCATATCCAAAATGTCAAGGGCTTGGGCTATTGTTTTAAGGCATGCGTATGAAACTCAATACCTACGAAAAGCAATCGCTTAGAAGTTTCTTGGGACTTTATCTGGGCTCTTCTTTTGTGCTCATGGTGGTGATTGCCCTTTTGTTTGTCGCCTATGCTAAAAACTTGCTCTTGGAGAATACTAAAATACGCCTCCAAGATCAGGCAAACAAAATCACCCAAGATGTGATCGAGGCGCACATGCAAGCTGTCGATGAGCCCTTTAAGACCCTAGCCCACAAGCATAGCCACGCGCGCTTTGTGCTCTTAGATCGCCATAATCGGGTGCTTTTTAATTATCGCTTTGGGAATGCGACCAGTTTGACCTTTTTTAGCCAAGCGACCCATTTCCCTTCGTTTTGGGATAAGAATAATACCTTCTACTTGGTCGATAATAAGACTTTTGGGCATTTGGGCGTGCATTTTGTGATTGTGCAAGAAAATCACACCCACAATCTCTTTGCCCCGCTTTACAAGCAGGTTTTATTGGTGTTCTTGTGTGCCTTCGTGTGCGTGGGGGGGATTGCCATTTTTCTGGCCCAACTCTTTTTAAAGCCCCTTAAAGACGAGGTAGCGCGCATTGATGCCTTTAGCAAGGACATAGCTCATGAGCTCAATACGCCCATTGCCACGCTCTTAATGGGGGCTAAAGCCCTGCTCAAAGTGGAGGACAACCCTAAAACTCTGGGGATTTTGATGAGTGCCCAGCGTATTTATTATCTTTACCACCAACTTGCCTATATCTTTATGGAGGATTTACGCCACGAGGAAGCGCATTTGCTGGACTTGCAAAATCTCATTTCCGGGCAAATCACCTCTTTTGAGCCTATCGCTAACTTTTATAAACTCACTTTGAGCCACGACCTCAAGCCCAAGACACTAAAGGCGTGCGAGGAAGATATAGTTACTTTGGTGGGGAACCTATTGATGAATGCGATCAAGTATAACCAACCGCATGGATTTGTGCGTGTCTGTTTGGATCAGGATTTGATCATCACCAATAGCGGGCGGGCTATCCCCTCCCATAAAATCGAGGAGCTCACGCGGCGTTATACCCGCATCGAAGGGCACACACAGGGCTATGGGATCGGCTTAGATTTAGTCCGCCGTATTTGCGATCGTTATGGCTTTGTCCTAAAGATCACCAGCACCCCCAGCTCCACTCAACCCAACCAGTATGAAAACACCTTTAAGGTGGTTTTGGACAGACCTGTCCAAGGTTTAAATTAGATCAATTCAATGGCTAGAAAGCAATGTCGAGCTCTATGCTCCCGATATTGTGGCTCTCAGGCTGTTCTCTAAAGGTTTTGCCTATGTTGGTAGCGGTCAAAGAGAGTCTAAAGCCCTTGTAAAGAATAGCCATGCCCCCCTGCACCGCATAGAGGGCGTAGGGTATTTGGGTGATCCCCCGAGTTAGGGGACTATTGCCCTGCACAAAGATGTCTATGGGTTGGTAACTCCCGCTAGCCCCCACAAAGAAGTAAAAGGAAAATTTGTTGCTATAGGGTTGCCCCCCGCTAAAATTAGTGTTGATTTTGTTAGGTCCAAAATCAGCGTTGAGGTTATAGCCAAATCTAAAAAGTGAGCCCAAGCGGGCATGGACAATGGCATTCCCCAAGGCAATATCCACCCCCGGGATAATGTCCATAGAGAAAAAGCGGGTGGTGAGGATAGGAACTTTATAGAGCCATTGGTAGTTGAATTGGAAAATAAATTCGTTACGGATTTGGTTTTGCCAGCCTTGGAAGGTTTTATCCCCCCAAAGCGTGTGCAACCAAGTTTGGGTTTGACCGGCCAAAGAATTAGGCCCCACCGTGCCTAAAGAGATGGCGATGCGTTCTAGGGCATGCTCTGTGCGTTGGTAGAAAATCAAACTGCCTCTAAGATAGCCGGCATATAAGTGATCCCCCGGGACAATGGAGCGTGCTAGGTGGTTACTCAAATGGGGGGTGTAGATACTCTGATCAACCCCGATACTAAAACGCGTCATTTTAGGGGTTTTAAACATTAAGGTGATATAGCGACTCCATGACATCCACGATTTAGAATAGGCCGCTCCCCAAAAATTATATTCTTTGGAGGTGTAACTTAGTCCATTCCCCGCACTATAGTAAAAATCCCGTGCATAGACATAGGCATCATTTTCAGAGAGCAAGTTGATAAATTGTTTTTTGTGGGGGACAAGCGGGGTGGGTGTTTCTAGCAACGATCGCGCCGGTAAAAGATCCCCACCCACACAACAAAGCAACCAAAGCGTTTTGACAAATCTACTAAGCCACATCCAACTCTCCTATCACGAAGCTTAGAAGCTCTTTTTGACGTGGCGGGGTTACCCCCCCCCCCCCCCCCCCCCCCCCGCGCGGGGGGGGGGGGGGGGGGGGGAGAAACTAGCCGGGGGTGGGTTGTTGGGGGGTGTTGGTTTAAAGA
>NZ_VKGC01000016.1:0-31259 GCF_007280785.1 Helicobacter mehlei | reverse complement strand
ATACTTTCCTAGCTCTCAAATCTGCTCTACTTGTGGGAGCAACACAGGTAAAAAGCCACTGCACATTAGGAATTATGCTTTAGGTATGCTAGATGAAGGGCATGCTATCAAGGAAAAACGCGATGCGTTTTCTGGGTGGGAAACCCCCGAAGTTACGCTTGTGGAAGCAAGCGTAACGCTTGCCCCTCTAACGGGATTGTAACTTGGGTATGGTTACATACCGGATTGGCTATCAGTTTTGTGGGTAATGTGGTTAAATCTGTGGCGAGTGGGATTAAACCGGTGTTTAGTGCTGTGGTGGGGGCGTTCAGTTAAACAACCCACGCAAAAGCATTTGCGTTTTAAACCCCCACTTCGCTCCACTCATTCCGTTTGGCTAAAAAGGCGCGTGCTAAGGTTTGCGCGCCCTCTAGGCTGTGGTTGGCCGCCCAACCGCATTGGACTTCATTGCACGCGGGCACTTCTGTAGCCTTGAGCACATCTTGCATGGTTTTTTCCAAGAGTTCTAAAATCTCATTGTAATTGTCATGGTTTAATACCAGCAAATAAAAGCCCGTCTGGCAACCCATGGGTGACCAATCTAGCACATAATCAGCGTGGTTGCGAATCAACTCGGCGACCAAGTGCTCCAAAGAGTGCAAACTAGGCATGTCCATGTGTTCTTGGTTGGGCTGTTTGAGGCGCACATCGTATTTAACGATCGCATCCCCATGTTCTCCTCTCTTGCGATCAGCCACACGCACATAGGGGGCTTTAACTTTAGTGTGATCCAAATTGAAACTCTCAACATTCATTTTCATGATTTACTCCTTTTAATCTAATTTGGCAAGGGCTTGCTCTAAATCCTCTAGCAAATCTTGGCTATCTTCAATGCCCACTGAGAGGCGCACCAAGCCATCTTTAATCCCCACAGCTTCGCGCTGTTGCTTAGGGATGCTCGCATGGGTCATTAATGCCGGGACACCTACCAAACTCTCCACCCCGCCCAAACTCTCGCCTAAGATGAACAATTTCAGGCTTTCCACAAAGGGAACTGCCTTGCTATCATCTTTGAGGGTGAAAGAGAGCATTCCGCCAAACCCGCTCATTTGGGTTTTAGCCAGTGTGTGGTTGGGGTGGGTGGGCAGACCGGGGTAATAGACTTTCTCTACTTTGGGGTGCGCTTGTAGAAACTTAGCCACACTCAAGGCGTTTTTTTGGTGTGCCTCCATGCGTAAAGCGAGGGTTTTCATGCCCCTTTGTAATAACCAACTATCCCAAGGTCCTAGCACCCCCCCGATAGCGTTTTGAAAAAAGGCGATCTCTGTAGCCAAGTCTTGGTTATTGGTACTTACAAGCCCGGCGACCACATCGCTATGCCCTCCTAAGTATTTAGTGCCACTATGCACTACAATATCCGCACCTAGCGATAAGGGGTTTTGGTAATAGGGGGTTGCAAAGGTGTTATCCACAATGGTGATCAGTTCATGACTTTTAGCAATATTAGCGCATTGTTTTAGATCGGTGATTTTGAGTAGGGGGTTGCTGGGGGTTTCTAAATAAAGGGCTTTGGTGTTGGGCTGAATCGCCCTTTCTATTTGAGAGGTGTCGCTGGTGTCTATAATGCTATAAGTAAGCCCGCCTTTAGTGAGCACTTTGTCAAATAGGCGAAAAGTCCCTCCATAGACATCATCGCCCAATAATACATGATCGCCCTGTTGCAAGAGAGAAAACACCGCATGGATTCCAGCCAGCCCAGAGGCAAAGGCAAAACCCTTCACCCCGCCCTCTAAGTCTGCAATGAGTTCCTCGAGGGCAAAGCGCGTGGGGTTGCCTGAGCGCGAATATTCATAGCCCTTAGGACGACCCACCCCCTCTTGGCGGTAGGTAGAGGTCTGATAAATGGGCACGCTCACCGCCCCAGTTACCCCATCTTCACTAATGCCCCCATGGATGAGTTTTGTTTGCATGTGCATGCTACTTCCTTTTTTCATAGATAAATACCCTTAGAGAGATAGCGATCCGCCATATCAGGGAAGATCGTCAAAACTCGACTACCCTCTGTTAGGCGTTGCACCTCACGCAGTGCCGCCACAAACGCCGCCCCACTAGAGCTCCCCACTAATAAGCCACTTTTTCTAGCCAACTCCCTAGTACAATCAAACCCCTCTTTATCTGTGATGGTCTCAAAGCCATCGATCTCTAAATCTGCAAAAAAGGGCGGGATGAACTCCACCCCAATGCCCTCAATCTCATGGGGTCCGGGTTTTCCCCCATTTAAGATCGAACCCTCCGGTTCTACCCCAATGAGGCGTATTGTGGAGATGTGTTCCTTTAAGTATTGAGCCGTGCCTGCAAAAGTGCCCCCGCTCCCAATTCCTGCTACAAAGCTAGTAAGCTGTGTGCCCAGCTCTTGGATAATCTCTGGTCCTAGAGTATAGTAGTAGGTTTGCGGGTTGAGCGGGTTTTCAAATTGCAGAGGCAGGTAGCTATTAGGGATATTCTGAGCTAACTCCTTGCTCTTGGCGATCGCCCCCTTAATACCTTGATTAGTGGGTGTGTTAATCACCTCGGCTCCTAAGGCTCTCATAATTTGTTGTTTTTCTAGGCTAAATTTTTCTGGGACAACAAAAATGGTTCTTAGGCGGTGTTCTAGGGCGACTAGGGCTAGGGCAATGCCTGTATTACCCGCAGTGGGTTCAATAATGGTCGTCTGGGGGGTGATTTTGCCCGCTTTGATGCCCTCCTCTATGAGGTATTGCCCCAAGCGATCCTTAATGCTCCCTCCCGGATTTAAATACTCTAATTTGGCATAGATCACCGAATCCTTTGGGATAGGGTAATGTTGGCTAGTGAATTTAAAAATAGGGGTAGAGCCTACTATCTGTGTTATTGCGGTGATAATCATGTTTCCTCTTATTGGGTGATAGTAATCCTAACTGGCTTAAAGAAGGCTTGCATCTTAAAAACAGGGTGCATGGAGAGGCTAATCCACCTTCAAGATCGCTAAAAACGCCTCTTGAGGGAGATGGACTTTGCCAATGGCTTTCATGCGTTTTTTGCCCTCTTTTTGTTTCTCTAGGAGTTTGCGTTTGCGGGTGATGTCGCCTCCATAGCATTTCGCCGTTACATTTTTGCCCACCGATTTGACCGTTTCTCTAGCAATGATTTTATTGCCAATACTAGCTTGGATCGCCACTTCAAAGAGTTGCCGTGGAATCAAGGTTTTCATGGTTTCGACTAAGGCCTTGCCCTTTTCATAGGCTTTACTCCGATCCACAATAATAGAGAGTGCATCCACCACCTCATTAGCCACCCGAACATCTAGCTTGACTAATTGCCCCTCTTTGTAGCCGATGGGTTCATAATCAAAGCTGGCATAACCCTTTGTGCAAGATTTGAGCTTATCATAAAAGTCCATCACAATTTCATTACTGGGCAAATCGTAAGTGAGCATCACGCGGTTTTGATTCAAATACTCCATTTTATCTTGCACCCCCCGCCTGTTATTGAGCAAGCCTAGCAAGTTGCCCAAGTATTCGCTGGGCGCAATGATGCTTGCCTTGACATAGGGCTCCTTAATGCTGGCGATGGTGTTTTCAACGGGTAGTTGGCTAGGATTTTGTACGCTGATGATTTGCCCATCTGTCAAATGCACCTCATAGAGCACCGTGGGGGCTGTGGCAATCAAGTTTAAATTAAACTCCCGCTCTAAACGCTCCTTGATCACCTCCATGTGCAACAAGCCCAAAAAACCCACACGGAAACCAAAGCCCAAAGCCACGCTACTTTCTGGCTCAAATTGCAAGGACGCATCATTGAGTTGTAATTTTAACAAGGCCTCGCGCAATTCCTCAAATTGATCGCTCTCAATGGGGTAAAGCCCGGCAAAGACAAAGGACTTGGCGGGTTTAAAGCCCTCTATGGGTGTGGGCGTAGGGGTTTTGGCATCGGTGATGGTATCCCCCACGGCAATATCTGTTAAATTCTTAGAACCCAAAGACACAATCCCGATTTCCCCGCACTCAATGGAGTCTGTAGAGATTTTATGTAGGGGGTTGGGGTAGTAAAGGCCTAGCACTTGGTGGGTCTTAGCACTCCCCATGACTAAGACTTCCTGATTGACACACAGCCGCCCCTCTTTTAGACGCACGAGAGCCAGTGCCCCTAAATAATTATCAAACCACGAGTCGTAGATGAGAGCCTTTGTGGGGGCTTGCTTGTCGCCTATTGGGGGGGGGATTTTGGTGATGATGGTTTCTAAGAGTTTGTTGATGCCCAGGTGGGTCTTAGCACTCACACAGTTGGCCTCACTGCAGTCTAATCCAATGGTGTCCTCAATATCCTCTTTAACCGCTTCCACCTCAGCACTGGGCAGGTCTATTTTATTGAGCACGGGTAAAATCTCTAAATGGTTGTCTAGGGCGATATAGACATTGGCGATGGTTTGGGCTTGTACACCTTGCGTGGCATCCACAACCAAGAGCGCGCCTTCACACGCATGCAAGGATCGCGACACCTCATAGCTAAAATCTACATGCCCGGGGGTGTCTATGAGATTTAAAATATAGTCCTGTCCTTTGTAGCGGTAGTTGAGGCGCACAGATTGGGCTTTGATCGTGATCCCCCTCTCTTTTTCAATGTCCATGGTGTCTAAAACTTGGCTGGTCATCTCGCGACCGCTCAAAGCCTTGCAGGCTTGAATCAAGCAGTCAGCTAAGGTGCTCTTGCCATGGTCGATGTGGGCGATGATGGAAAAATTGCGGATATGCTGCATACAACCCCTTGAAAGCAGAAATAAACCCAAGATATGTAATAATAGCTTAGTTCTAGCAAAACGGAGCTAAAGATGAAAATTTTTTTGGATTGCCACTCTTTGCTCTTAAAGCGTGTGTTGGAGCAGTACCTGCAAGATTTTCTATACCCTCTAGAGAGTTGCGATTTTATTTTGAGCGATCATTTGGTGAAAAACCCTTACAAAGCAACCTGTTTAATCGGCTCTGAATCTAATGCTCACATCTTGACTCCCTTCACTAAAAGCGAATTGCTTGAGAAGCTCCACGCCTTTTATGGCGACCAAGCCCAAACCCAGAGTTTGGAAAGCCGGGTCCAAGCTTTATTACAAGAATACACCCATAAGCTTTTAGCTTTGATCCAAGATTACCGCCAATAATGCCAACCCCTTTGTTTAAGATTTTAGGCGGGGCACTTAAAGGATTGTCTCTCCACCTCCCATCCAAAGCCACCACCCGCCCCACAAAAGCGATCATCAAGCAATCGGTGTTTAATGTCTTGGGGACCAGTATCCAAAATAGCAGTTTTATTGAGGTTTTTGGAGGCAGTGCGAGCATGGGACTAGAAGCACTGAGTTTGGGGGCACACCGAGCCCTTTTTTTTGAAAAAGACCCGCTTGTCTTTAAAGTCCTGCAACAAAATATCCAACTCTGCCAAGCGCGCTTAAAGCCCTGTAACGCTCAAAGTTACTTAGGCGATGCTTTTCAACTCCTGCCCATCCATTTGGCCAATTTAGAGCCTCAAGGCTTGCTTATTCTTTACCTAGACCCCCCATTTAAGCCCAATCTTTACCCGGCTTGTTGGGAGCTTTTAGAAAATCTCAATTTAACGAGGGCTTTAGAACATGGGGTTTTAATCATCTTAGAGCACCAAAGCAACGAACATATGGGTACAAACCCCCCCAAGTTTAGTATAATAAAGCAAAGAAAGTTTGGCAGAACCAGCTTGAGTTACTATATTTTAAAAGGAAAATAAATGGCAGATGATGCTAAGGCCCCTAAGAAGAGCAAGGCAATTTTATTTGTAGTTGTGGGCGCAATCTTGGTGATGCTGATTTTGGTCGGCGTAATCGCAATGTTATTGCTCAATAAGAATGCTACACATGAAGACAACAAAAAAGGCACGGCAACCAACAAGGCAAGGCAGATTAGAGAGGCTAGTAAGATTGATGAGAATGGAGGCGGATCGGATTTGATGGTCAAATCTTCAGATTATCTCTCACTAGGACCTCTCTTTCCCTTAAGTGACCCTTTTGTGGTGAATTTGATCAGTAATAATGGTCGCCGTTATCTCAAAACGAGCATTAGTTTAGAATTGAGCGATCCTAAACTATTGGAGGAGATCAAGGCGAAAGAAACCGCGATCAAAGACACCATCATTGAGATTTTATCCTCTAAATCTTATGAGGAGATCATTACACTCAAGGGCAAAAACAAGCTCAAGGAAGAAATTAGAAGCAATATCAATAGCTTTCTCATCGATGGCTTTATTAAAAATGTCTTTTTTACTGACTTTGTAATCCAATGATCGGTATTGATTTGGTCAGTGTTGAGCGCATCGCTAGGAGTGTAGCGCGCTTCAAGCAACACTTTTTAGATCGCTTTTTATCCCCACGAGAACAAGAGATTTTTATCAAGCCTGCTAGTCTAGCCGGGGCTTGGGCGGCTAAGGAGGCATGCGCTAAGGCTTTGGGTGTGGGCATTGGTTCTAAGCTAGGTTTCTTAGACATGTGGCTTTCTAAAAACAAACTAGGTGCACCCCTCATCACCCTAAGCCCTGCCAAGCAAGTCCTATTTAATACCCACAGCCTCCATTTAAGCATTAGCCACGATCAAGGATTTGCTGTGGCGGTGGTGTTTGTGGTGAGTAACTCCCTAAGTTAGAATACACACCTCTTCTTGTAACACAATCCCAAAAGTTCGTGAAACCCGCTCTTTGGCTAGTGCGATCAAATCTAAAGCTTCTTCAAAATGCGCGCCTCCTAGATTGACCAAGAAATTGGCATGCACGCTAGAAAAACCCACGCGTCCCAAGCTAAACCCCTTAAGCCCCACCACCTCTAACAACCTACCGGCAAAATCCCCGGGCGGGTTTTTAAAACAACTCCCAAAACTGGGTTTTTTGGGGTGGTGGGCGCGCATGCGCTTACATTCGTGCAAAACGCTTTCTCTAAAACCCAGTACCTTTTGCAAGCGCACCCCAAAGATCACACCCTCAAATGCGCTAGAGCGGTACCCTAGACCCAGCACCTCTGCGTCTAACCATGTCCCATTGATATTAGCTTGTAGGACAACATCACTTATCTGATAGGCTTTCATGCCTGCATTCATCTTAAGTAGCCCACCCACACTCCCGGGCAACGCGCTTAAAAACTCTAGCCCACCTAAGTTATGATCCCTAAAATAGCCAAAGAGTTTTTGCGCGCTCGTCTTTGCCCCCACTTCAATAAAACTCTCCCGATCGTCTATGTAGTCAAAACAACGATCCAAAATCGCCAAATTTTGCGCCCCCGGAGCAACTAGGAGGTTATTAGCCAAGCCCACCATCTGCACTTCATAATGCCCACATTGGTGCAACAACGCCACCTCTACTTTGCCCCCGATTTTTACGCTGGAATATCTAGAAAAGTCTAAGACCACAACACACCTTTAATTCGCAATCTCTCAAACCCCCATTGTAACAAGTTTAAGCTAAGTTGTGTTACAACTAGGGAACATAGCTTATTGGCCATGAATCTCTGATAAAGGACGCCTATGAGGCAGAGTGTGCGAGCAAACTCGCTAGAACCTCTTAAAATTCTTAGAAAAGGACATTAATGAAAAAAACATCTAACGAAAAAATACAGCGTATGTGCGAACTCAGAGAAAAAGGCTTGACCGAAACACAAATTGCCCAACATGAGGATGTGCAAGTTTCTCAACCCACAGTATCCAAACACCTAAGAGAACAAAAATATATTAAAGAGATTCAAAGCAAGGATAAACAACTTAAAGCTGCTAAAACTGAGATTGTCGGCTTGAAAGCCACCATTTCTCTCATTGAGACCGAATTGAGGAGATCGAATCTTCAAAGTGAGTTAGCAAACATCTTTGGTCCCAAGTTTCCCATTCGGAATTCTTGGGTTTTCCTCTAAGACACAATTTTAGGAATCAACTTAAAAAGCATGCTTGTATAATCTAAGAGCATATTGAGCATCCAAGGCATGGTCAAGATAATGACGGCGATCACAGCTAGAATCTTGGGCACAAAGGATAGGGTCATTTCGTTAATTTGCGTGGTGGCTTGGAAGATGCTCACAATAAGCCCGACCACTAAGCCCACCAATAACACGGGCAAAGAGATCATCAAGGTGATTTTATAAGTTTCAATGGCAAGCTTCATCAGTTGGGCTTCCATAGCTACCCCCCTACATAAATTCTTGCAAACAATTTGCCCGTGCCATCCATGCCTCTAAGTTGTCCCAATCTTGATTTTCTAGCAAATCCTTAGCGTGCTGGAGTTCTGTTAAAGCCAAATTGAGGGCTTCTAGCACATGCTTGCGGTTTTGTTTGAAGACACTACGCCACATGATGGGTGAACTTTTAGAAAGACGGCTCATGTCTTTAAACCCCCCAGCAGCCAAAGAGAGGATATTTTGCGGGCTCTCTTGGGAGAGAACGACATTGGCTAAGGCATAACTGAGCACATGGGGCAAGTGGCTGATTAAAGCAATGTGTTGATCGTGCTCGTGCGCACCCATTTTCACCATCTGCATGCCAATGGCACTAAAAATATCCTTAGCCCTCTCTAAATGTTCGGGTGCGCAATCTTGGCAATCCACTAAGATTACGATTTTATTTTGATACAAACCCCTAAGGGCAGCTTTTGGCCCATAAAACTCCGTCCCACACATCGGGTGACTAGCCACCACTTGGGGGCGTAGGCTGGGTGGAATGGCATCTATGATTTGTTCTTTAGCCCCGCCGATCTCAATGATCGTGCTGTGGGGGGTGGGTTTTAAGTTTTGCAACACCTGCACGATCCCATCAAGCGGGATGGCTAAAAAAAGCACCTCACAAGCTTGGATACTGGCAAAATCCACGCATTCTTCCACCAGCCCCAAACTCAAAGCCATTTGGGCGTGTAGGGGGTTACTATCAAAGCCTAAAATACGCTTAATTTGCAACCGAGCGCGCACTTCTTGCAAAGCTAGCCCCAAAGAGCCCCCCATCAAACCTAGCCCGATGATGCCAATTTGCACTAATGATTTACCAAAGCCACATTGAGGACATCTTGGATCGTCTGCACGGCCTTGATTTCCATGTTGTCTTGGACTTCTTTGGGGATGTCTTTGAGGTCTTTGGTGTAATTCTTCTCTGGGATCAAGGCGGTTTTAATGCCCGCCTTAAAGCTGGCAATCAATTTTTCTTTCAACCCGCCGATGGGCAAAACCCGCCCGCTCAAGGTCAGTTCGCCCGTCATCGCCACATCGGCGCGCACCTTTTTATCACACAAAATAGAGGCGATACTGGTTGCCATTGTGATCCCCGCACTGGGTCCATCTTTAGGCGTTGCGCCCTCAGGCACATGCAAGTGCAGATCGTAGAGATTGTAAATTCTACCCTCTTTGGGCTTTTTCTTTTTGGGGATCAACACCTCTTCATCCAAAAGGGTTTTGACCACCGAATGGGCGATATAAGCCGATTCTTTCATCACTTCGCCTAAAGACCCTGTGAGCTTGAGATTCCCTTTACCCTTAATTTTAATCGCCTCAATTTTGAGCACATCCCCGCCCACACTCGTCCAAGCTAAACCATTGACGATCCCCACTGCATCTTCTTTGTCGATGGGATCAATCTCAAAAACGATCTTGTCTAAGAAGTCGGGGATATTGGTCGGTTCAATAACAATCTTGCGCTTTCTGCCCCGCTTGCCTTGGGGCTTATCCTCGTTGGCTTGTAAAATCTTTTTAGCACATTTGCGCATGATCGCAGCAATAACACGCCTAAGCCCCCTTACCCCGGCTTCTCGCGTGTATTTTTCAATCAAAAGTCTAACAGACTCTAGGCTTAAGACCACTTCATTAGGGCTTAAGGCATGTTTTTTGAGCTCTTGGGGGATGAGGTAATTAAGCGCGATCTGCTCTTTTTCTTGAGGGGTGTAGCTGGATACACTGATAAATTCCATGCGATCCCGCAAGGGGGCGGGGATCGTGGCAATGTCATTGGCAGTGGCGATGAAAATAACCTTAGAAAGATCGATATTAAAGTTTGTGTAGTAATCCCTAAAGCTGGTGTTTTGCTCGGGGTCTAAAATTTCTAAAAGCGCGCTGGCTGGATCGCCACGCATGCTCTTATCGACCTTGTCAATCTCATCAAGCACCATCACGCAATCCATTTTCTTAGCCTCAATCAAACCCTGCACAATGCGCCCGGGCATCGAGCCTAAATAAGTGCGCCTATGCCCTCTAAGCTCATTGACATCCTCCAAGCCTCCTAGTGCGATGCGGATTAGCGGGCGCTCCATAGCCCTAGCAATGGAGTTAGCCAGACTAGTTTTGCCCACCCCAGGAGGTCCATAAAAGCATAAAATCGTGCCCTTGCTCTCCTTGCTTTCTTGCTGGCGCAAGCGCAAAAGCTCCATCGTGGCAAAGTATTCTACAATGCGCTCTTTAGGCTTCTCTAGGCTATAGTGATCCAAGTCTAGCTGTTTTTCCACATCTTTGATAGAGAGTTTCTTTTGGCTGTATTGCCCAAAGGGAATATCCAGCACCCATTCAATGTAATTTTGCAAAATCCCCACATCTGAGCTATCTTGATGGATTCGACTCAAGCGTTCAATCTGTTTTTTAATCTCTTTGTGGATTTCTTTGGTGATAAAAGGCTCAATTTCTTGGAGTTTTTTGGTGTATTCTTGGATTTCCTCATCGCGTTGTTTGTCAATCCCCAGCTCTTTTTGGATCTGCTTGAGTTGTTCTTTTAAAAAATACTCCTTATTAACCTGCTCCATTTTGCTATGAACCTTGCTCTTGATCTCTTTTTGGAGTTTTTGGGTTTTGATCTCCTCCATCACCAAATCAATAAGGTCTAAGAGTCTCTCTTCGGTATTATCATTAGCAAAGAGCTTATAGGACTGATCTTTTTTGAGGCGCAAGGCAGAGGCGACTAAATCCACAATACGGTTAGGATCGCTATTATCATCCACAGCCTTCAACAAATCGGGAGGGAAAAATTGGCTGATATTGGCAAGGTTGGCGACCTTTTCTTTTAAAATCTCAATGATGGCGTTGATTTTGTCGGTGTCGTATTCGCGATAGGTGATCACATCCACCATCGCCTCTAGAGGGTCATGCGACTCGATGGCGAGCACCTTGCCCTTACAAATGCCTTGAAACAAGATTTTCATGCGGTTATCAGGCAGAACGACCTTGCGCACAATCGAACCAATCACACCCACATCGTAAAATTTATCCTCCCCCATTCTCTCACTATTTTTAGCGCAACTCACAAAAATTAAATCATTTTTCTCTTTGCTGGCCTTGTTAGCCGCCTTGATATTTGCCTCGCTGTTAATAAAAATAGGCGCGATCATGAACGGATACATAAAGGCCTCTTCTTCCACAATCACAGGCACAATACTTGGGAACTTTTCTGTCATCTTCATCCTTACCAGTTAAACATTGCCACATACCAAGGCATGTGGGACTTTTTGGGATGGGTCTCTTTTTCTAAGACCTCATCGACACGCCCCAAATAACGCTTCACCCCCTCTTTTTGGTGGCGTTTTTTATACACATTGGCGATTGCCCGGTTGAGTTCATTTTGCCCCAAGATAAACTTGACCTGCATGTATTCCACTTGATCGATAAAACGGCTATGGGGGTATTGATCCACAAATTCATTGAGCATGCCAATGGTGTTAGACATGAACTCCTGATCTTTGCTGTGGTTTTTAAAGGCATAGTAGCGCGCTTGGAGCTTAAGATATTTGAGATAGTCAATATTCTCCGGATTACCAAAGCGCTTGATGTATTCATCAAAATAATACTCTGCCAACACAAACTCTTTCTTTTTCAAATGCGCCTGCCCTAAAGCCAACATCGCTACAGGCACTAGGGGCGAATTAATATGTTCGCTCTGCAAAGAAGAATAATAATTGTCCGCTGTTTCTAAATTCATAAACAAAATCTCACGAAAAATCCCCTGATACCAAAAAATTGCCGGGCGGTTGTAGATCGCTTCTTTTTTCTTGTTCGTGCACCCTAAAAATAACACCATGCACGCCAAACTAAACCAAAAGACACGCATCGTTCTCCTTAATTGCTCTAAAAAACCCATTATACCAAAAATCCGCCCCCATGATACCACATTGATTTTTGCCATTAGATTGTGGTAAAATCGGCTCAGATTATTGCGAACTACTTTCAAGGGCTGGAATGCTTTTTAGTGTAAAATCCCCTATTCTAGGGTTTGAGGATGTGACCCATATGGATTTGGAGAAAATTGATGCCGTCTTTATGCGCCTACGCAACGCCGATTCCCCAACGCCTACCTTTACCCTTGTCAATCCCTTTGCCTTGCGCGCCTATGAATTTGAGATTCCCATTGCATTGCAAGTCTTGCTCAACCTAGACAGGGCAGAAAATATTTTAATTGCCAATATCATGGTGATCCAAAGCCCCTTAAGAGAATCGACCATTAATTTTCTAGCTCCCCTAGTCTTTAACTTTGATGATCAACTGATGGCACAAGTGATTTTAGATAACACCAAATACCCCCAATACCAAATTTCAGAAAAAATCGCCAGCTTTTACCAGACTCCAAAGGAGGATCAGTGAGGAATTTAATCGTGGTGGGTTATGGGCGCATGGCACAAGCCCTTTTAAAGGGTTTGGCACAAAATGCCTCTAAACTAGAAAATTACCAGCTCCAAATCACGGGCAGAGACCCCCAAAAAGCCCGCCCTTTTTTGCAAAGTTTGCCCATTGAGGTGAAAATCCTCCCCCCGCATGGCAAGAAAATAGAGGTGCAAGATAGTATCGTGCTGTTAGCCATTAAACCCTATGGACTCAAAAGCCTAAGATATGAAGGCGGAGCGTATATGGTGATTAGTCTCCTGGCTGGGGTGGGCGTGCCCAGTTTGCAAACCCATGTGCAAAGCACGCATTATGTGCGGTGCATGCCCAATATTGCTGCTATCCATGCCCTCTCAGCAACTACAATGTATGCCCCCAGTGCCCAAAAAGACGAGGCGCGCGCGATTTTAGAATGCTTGGGACAGGTCGTAGAGGTGGAGAGCGAAACTCTCTTAGATGCCTCTTTGGCGACTAATGGGAGTGCTTTAGCCTTTTTAGGCATGGAGGCACAGGGCTTGATTAGTGCTGGCGTGTGTGCAGGTTTGAGCCAAGAGCAAGCCTCTAAGCTAGTTGCCCAAAGTTTTGCCGGCTTTGCTAAACTTTTAGAAACTTCAAGCCCCCAAGAGATCATTGAGGCTATCACCACCCCGGGGGGTGCGACCATCGCCGGGATTAGCGTGTTGGAACAAAAAGCCTTTAAGGGAATTTTGATGCAGGCATGCCAAGCGACCATTGAAAAAGGGCGCACCCTGTCTAATTAATTTTTGGGAGAGAACATGGATCATCGGCTTTTTACTTTTGCAGGTTTTATCAGCACCGATCATAATTTTATCATCGGGTTTTATACGGTCGTGTGTGCGCTTTTTACCCTGATGATTAGCAAGATGGCGGTTAAAAAGTTGCAAATGGTGCCCTTTGGGTTGCAAAACATCTATGAAGCCACCATTGAAGGGATTTTATACGTGGCTAAAGATGTGATCGGGGAGGAGCTAGCCCGTAAATACTTCCCCCTAGCGGGCACCATCGCCCTCTTTGTCTTTTATTGCAATATGATTGGCATTATTCCGGGCTTTGAAGCCCCTACGGCTAATTGGAGCTTTACGCTCGTGCTTGCCCTCATCGTCTTTTTTTACTACCATTTTGAGGGGATTCGCACCCAAGGGGTGATCCAATATTTCAGTCACTTTTTGGGTCCAGTTAAGTGGCTCATCCCTATCATGCTCCCTGTGGAGATTGTCTCCCACTTTTCGCGCATCATCTCGCTTTCCTTCCGTCTCTTTGGCAATATCAAGGGCGATGACATGTTTTTGCTTATCATGCTCTTGCTCGTGCCATGGGCTATCCCCATTGCGCCCTTCATGGTGCTCTTCTTCATGGGTATTTTGCAAGCCTTTGTGTTCATGATCTTAACCTATGTCTATCTGGCCGGCGCGGTTTTAGTCGATGAGGATCACTAAAATTTAAGCTATGAAAAAAGAAACGATCATTTCCATTTTAGACTTCTTTGCCGGGTTGTTTGTGGGCATTGCCTTGGCGTGTGGTGTCCTGTGCTTTTTTATATTTAAAGAATTTGGTTTAATGGTGGCGATCTTTTTCTCTCTTTTTGTCTTGGGGCTCTTTAGTTTTTTTGCCATTGTGGCAAAATCCATGTCCGCCCTACTCAAAGAGAGTTCCCAAAAGCGTATTTGAGTAGCCTAGAAACCTATTGGATCACCCCCCCTCTTAGTAGCGATCCCCAAATTTTCCAAGCCACTTTGCAAGCCACCTTTGATGCCCACACCATCCACAAAGCCTCTCTAAGGGGTGCTAATTTCCCCCCGCAACTCTTAGATTTATTTGCAAAAACCTGCCATGTCCACTACATCACCAGTTTTTTAAACCTCCCCACTTTAAAGCTAAGTATCCAAAAGGCTTTAGAACATGGTTTTAAAGGCGTGCATGTCAAGGGTGCACAAATTTTAGGGATTCCACACATTCCAGCAAATCTCCAAATTTTTTACAGTGCACACAACGCTAAGGAAGTGTTGCAAGCCCTGGATTTGGGAGCGCATTTTTGCACCATCAGCCCCATTTGTGCTACGCCTAACAAGCCCCCGCCCCTAGGGCTTGACTATTTGGATCAATTCTCCCTAGAGGTCAAAGCCCATCTTTTTGCACTAGGGGGCATGGGTTATGAGCTGGCAAGTCTTTTAGAAGATAAGGGCTTAAAGGGTTTTGCAGGCACGCGCTGTTTTGTGCCAAATGTTGCTATTTTACAAACCCACACACGCACAAGGGTATAAAAGACAGCGAATCAAAAGCGGACTCTAGCAATCATGCTATACTGCCTCCTATTGCAAATTGTGAGGAGAGTTTATGGAATGGCATCAGGTTTATGCTCCTTTGCTGGATAATATATGGTTGAGTGCCTTTGTGGCAGTTTTGCCTATTGTACTCTTTTTTATGTCTTTGATTGTCTTCAAACTCAAAGGGCACATCGCCGCATTTTTGAGTGTCGCCCTTTCGGTGCTGATTGCTGTAGGGGTTTATAAAATGCCTATGGGCATGGTGGGGGCTAGCTTTATCTATGGCTTTTTATATGGGCTTTGGCCCATTGCGTGGATCATCATCGCAGCGATTTTCCTCTATAAACTCTCTGTCAAATCCGGCTACTTTGAGATTCTTAAGGAAAGTGTGCAATCTATTACCCCAGATCACCGCATTTTAGTGATCTTGATTGGGTTTTGTTTTGGCTCGTTTTTAGAGGGGGCGATTGGATTTGGCGGACCGGTAGCTATCACGGCGGCTATTTTAGTAGGCCTTGGTCTTAATCCCCTCTATGCAGCTGGGTTATGTTTGATTGCCAATACTGCGCCGGTTGCCTTTGGCGCGGTAGGCATTCCCATCACCGCAATGGCCGGCGCGGTGGGTGTGAGCGCGCTAGCGATCAGTGCGATGGCGGGCAAAATTTTATTTTTTGTCAGCTTGCTTGTGCCCTTTTTTATTGTGTTTTTGATGGACGGCGTGCGTGGCATCAAAGAAACTTTTCCGGCGGTGTTTGTGGCTGCCTTTAGTTTCGCCCTCGCCCAATATCTAAGCTCAAACTATCTAGGTCCAGAACTTCCCGGGATTCTCTCTGCCATTGTATCTCTAGTATCAACAGCAATCTTTTTGAAATTTTGGCAACCCAAGCACATTTTTAGGAGCGATGGCAAAGAGGTTGCCCACACACACCAAAAACACCATATCTGTAAGGTCTTCGTAGCATGGGCACCTTTTATCATCTTAATCATCACCATTGTGATTTGGACTCAGCCTTGGTTTAAATCTCTGTTTGCTAAAGGTGGGGCGTTAGCTTTCTCTAATTTTTATTTTGAATTTGAGAGCATTAGTCAAAAAATCTTTAAAAGCGCACCTTTTGTGGTAGAAGGCAAGAGCGCGACAATCCCAGTGATCTTTAAATTGCCTTTGATTAACACCGTGGGGACTTCTATTTTTGTCGCTGCAATTTTGAGTATTTTTGTGCTCCGTGTCAAGCCTAGTGAGGCAACTAGCGTGTTTGTAGAAACCCTCAAAGAAATGCGCTACCCGATTTTAACCATTGGATTAGTTTTAAGCTTTGCCTTTGTGTCCAATTACAGTGGAATTTCTGCCACGATGGCTTTAGCTCTCACGCACACGGGCAAAGCCTTTACTTTCTTCTCGCCCATCATTGGCTGGATTGGCGTGTTCCTCACCGGGAGTGACACCAGTTCTAACCTACTCTTTGGCTCTCTCCAACAGCTCACAGCAGGCAATTTAAAAATCCCCGAAGTGCTCACGCTCACAGCCAACACCGTGGGAGGAACTTTGGGCAAGATGATTAGCCCACAGAGTATCGCCATTGCGTGCGCGGCGGTGGGTTTAAGTGGTAAAGAGTCCGATCTGTTTAAATTTACGGTGAAGTATTCCGTGATCTTTGTGATCTTGATGGGGATTGCTATCACCATCATTGCCTATGGTTTCCCCCAGATTGTGCCGGTAGCATAGAGGGCTTCTTAATAAAGGACTTTTCATACACGCGTAAAAGCACAATAAAAAATGCGGTGATAGTAGGACCCACCGCGATTCCCCAAAACCCAAATTTGCTAATGCCTGCCAAGATAGAAAAGAAGATCAAAATCTCGTTGATTTTAAGAGAGATTTTCAAAACTTTCTCTTTGATCACCCCAATTAAAAGGGGTTTGATCAGGCTATCAATCAAGCCCCCAATGAGGATAATGGAGTAAAGTGCGATGATGAGCGCGTGCGTGCCCTGCCCCAAATACATCTCATAAAGCGAGACGGGCACCCACACCAAAGCCCCACCCACAATGGGAATGAGCGCGGCTAGTCCGTATAAAATTCCCAAAGAGAGCCAATCAAGCCCAAAGACGACCATTAAGATTCCAAAGGCAAAACCTTGTAAGACCACATTGATAATGGAGGTTAAGAGCACCACGCGCAAAATCCCCGCCACCTCTCTAAAAATGCCCTTGCTTTGGATTTTCTCAAAGGGCAAAACTTCTAGAATATATTGGTAAAAAGTTTGCCCGTAAAAAAAACACAAAAACAAGAACACCAGCACCATCACCGTGTCGCTGGCAAACTTCAAACTATATTTGCCAATATCGCTACTAAACTGCAAAACATAGGACATGATCGAGTGTGCAGAGATATTGGCAAGAATTTTATGGGCGTATTCGCTAAGAGCGGGGAAACTCTCCAAACGCACCAACAAATCGGCTTTAAACTTCTCCATAAAGAAAGACACCCGCTCTAAATTCAGGTGGAAAATGAAATCTGCGCTCTTATAAACCAAGAAATACACGGGGATAACAAGACAACTCAGCAACGCCAACACGCAGAGCAGGGAGCTTAATAAATTGCTCATGTGCCGATCAAAAAACTCTTTGAGCCAAAACACGGTTACGCAGAGCAGACCCGCGATGAGCAAATCCATTAAGAAATCCTCATACAAGTAGAGCATCCAATAAAAGGCAATGCTAAAAAGTAGCCAGAAAAAATACACCGGTCGCACAGGAGTCCTAGATTTTTGCTATATAATACCCAAACTAGACAAAGGAGAGCGATGATTTTCCATAAATATTGCGCCAGTGGGAATGATTTTTTGATCACCCACCATTTCCAAAAGCAGGATCGATCCAGCTTGGCTAAAGAGCTTTGTGATCGCCATTCTGGTTTTGGGGCAGATGGTTTGGTGATCTTATTGCCCCATGCCAAACATGCCTATGAATGGGACTTTTATAATGCCGATGGGAGCGTGGCTAGCATGTGTGGGAATGCGAGTCGGTGTGTAGCCTTCTATGCCTACATGCAGGGTTTAGCCCCCTTGCAACACTCTTTTGTGAGCAACACTAAAGTTATTAGCGTGGAAATCCAAGAATTACAAGGGCAACAAGCGTTGGTGCAAAGCAATTTGGGGCATTATACGTGGCTTCAAAGCTTGGAACTGGAGGGTTGTTTATGGCACTTAATCGATACGGGTGTGCCCCACTTGGTGCATTTTGTGGATCACCCTGACCAAATCCCCACGCACAAGACTCCACAAATGCAAGATTTACGCAGGCATTTTAATGCCAATGTCAATATTGCCTATATCCAAGATTCCCATACCATCAGACTAGCCACCTATGAACGCGGAGTTGAGGACATCACTTTGGCATGCGGGACGGGCATGGCGGCGGTGTTTATTGCCGCCCATCGCAAACATAACACTTTGGATCAAGCGGTGTTGATCCCCCCAAGTGGACAGCATCTATCTTTGCATGTGCAAACAGAACAAATTTATTTTAAAGGCTGGGTGCAATCGGTTGGGGTGGTGTGTAAATACCCCTAATAATCTTGAGTGCCCGCTCTTTTTGTGTTAGAATGCGTTGTGTTAAATCATCAAAAGAGTGATCATGCATACAAGGGTGTTGTTGGGGATTTTAGGTGTTTTTGTGCTGGTATTTGTGGGTTGTTCTTCTGTGATTGCAGCTAGGGTCCCCATGTTCCAATATACGATGCATTTTAATGCGAGCGATTTTGACGTTGGTCCCGTTGTTAGCGCACAAATACGCTATGATGCCTCCGATCCGCATATTTACGAATTATTGCTCAACAAAGCCATTGCGGCAAACAAATGCGACACTATTTTATTACCCCGTTATGAGGTGATCGGCAAAACTTTTGGGAGGGATATTTTACGCCTTACTGGCAGGTGTTCTATTTACAAAGAAAGATAATGCCAGAATACTTCTTACTAGGCGTTTGTGGGCATGTCGATCATGGTAAAAGCGCGCTGATCAAAGCCCTTACAGGTTTTGAGGGGGATACCAGCGTGCATGAAAAAGAGCGCGGAATCACCATTGATTTAAGCTTTAGCGCGCTGAAAAGTGCAACTAGAACTTTGGGTTTTGTTGATGTGCCCGGACATCAAGATTTAGTGTTTAAAATGGTGGGGGGGAGTTTTGGGCTCGATGTGGGCTTGTTGGTGATCGATGCTAATGAGGGGCTAAAAGCCCAAAGCCTAGAGCATGCTTGTACCCTCTCTTTTTTAAAGATTCCATGCGTGGTGGTTTTGAGTAAGACGGACAAGTGCCTAGATTTGGAGGCACAAAAACAGAGTATCCAAGCCAGCCTCAAACCTTACAAATTGACTATCTTAGCCCTTTTGGCGTGCAGTATCTACGATCCACAAAGCCTAGAGGACCTGAAAAATTTTTTATTAAACTACCCTTTTTGCAAAAGAAAACAAGGTGGCGATCTGGATCGCCTTTTTAGACTCTACATTGATCGGGTTTTTGTCTTGCCCGGGCGGGGCGTGGCGGTGAGCGGGAGTATTTTAGGCGGGTCAATTAAAGAACATGACAAAGTTTGGATTGCCCCTTTAAATCGAGTCGTGGGGGTTAAGAGCTTACACCAACACGCCCAAGAAATCCAAGAAGCCCACCAACACCAGCGCGTGGCGTTGCAATTACAAGGGGTGAGGGCTGAAGAACTCAAAATGGGCATGCTCTTAAGCACAAAGGGTTATTTGCGCGCATTTGATTGTGTAGATGCCAAGCTTTTAGCCGCTCCCCAATCTTTGCCCATCCAGCACAACCAACGCATCAGCCTGCAAATAGGTATGCTCAAAATCCAAGCAAAAGTCCTGATTTTGCAATATCCTTATGTGACTTTGGTGCTTGATCAAGCTATCTTTGCTTGTTTTGGCGATGTGGGGATTGTAAGCCTGCAACAGCGCATTTGGGGGGCAGCACAGATTCTTAATCCCATCACTGATTTGCTCAAAAAACCCATTAAGCTTGACTTGCTCAAAGCCCTCGATCGCCAAGATTTAATCCAAGCCTTTAGTATTCTAGCCCAAGCGCACAAAAAAGGCTTTGGTCTGCTCTCTAGTCTGCAAAGATTTGCACTCAAGCCCACTAAAGCTCTAGAAATTGCTAACCAAGTGGGCGGGGTGGTTGTGGATTGTCAAGAATATGTGCTCTACCCACAAAGCACTTTAAAAAGCGTAACGCACACCATTGCTAGCATTTATCAAAACAACCCCCAAGCCTTGTTAAGTGCCAAAAGTTTAGCCCACAAACATAGCTACATCAGCCCCTACCTAGCCACCCTAGCTTTTCAAACCTTGCAAGATCAGGGCAAGATTGAGGAGCAAAAAGGGCTATGGGTGCAAAAAGGGCTCATCTTAGAAAAGGTGCAAGAAAAGCTTCAAGATAAGCTTTATGCCCTCCTCAAACAAGGGCAATTTGCCCCCCAAGCCCCCTATAATCTCTATGATGTCCTCGATGTGGATCGCCAAATGGGCGATCGGGCTTTAAAAGCCCTCTGCCAAGCCAAAAAGGTGGTGCGCTTGAGTCATAATGTCTTTCTGGAGAGCCAAGCCCTGCAACAAGTGTTAGATTTGATCTTAAAATTGCTCCAAGAACACCCCAGTCTAGACATCCAACTCCTAAAAACCCATTTGCCCCTCTCGCGCAAATTCCTAATCGCCTATTTGGAATATTTAGACAGCTTGGGGAAAACCACCAACTTAGAGGGCAAACGCTTTTTAAAGCAGGGATTTAACAACAATTCTTAGTATCAAGTCAGACTTAAATATATGGTTTCAAAGGCTGGGGATTAGTGGAGCGTGAGATAATAACTTTGCCCATTTTCTCCATTCAAGTGAGTTCTAGTAAATACCTCCAATCTGTATTTTTAGACAATAAGTGGCGATCACACCCTTTTGTGCGTCTGAAAAATCGTGATTGCTCCATGCAAAATGGTGGGCGATCTGTAAAAACGTCTTTTTCCCCTCTAGCTCTAACGTGCCTAAAAACATGCCAACTTCTTGTTTTCAAAGCTGGCACATTATATATCACCTTCTTTCCCCCTGTCAAGGGCGCGTGCATTTTTGGACTTGAGAGTTTGTGTTATAAACGGGTGTTGAGCTTGTTGTAGTGATAAAGGGCGATGCCTAAAAGCGTGAGGAAGGGCATTAAAATCCCCACTTCGGGTAAGAACATGCCTGAGATGCTAAATTTGCCTAAAGCAAAGAACAGCCCCCATAGGATCAAGGAGAGTAAAATAAATTTCAGACTCAAAAGGGCTAAGTTTTCATAGCGGGCGAGGTTGGGGGTATAGTAGGCGATTAAAATAGCGGTGAGGGGGACAAAAAAGGGGAGGAGGATAGAAACATATAAAAACCCCCGAATCTTTTTGGTGTCTGCCTTTTGTTTGTAAAGGACATGCAAGGAGCGGATCGCATCTGTGATCGAGACAGCGGGCTTGTTTTGGTAGATGGTGTCTAGGACTTTGGGGCGGAAACCCTTAAGGGTTTTTAAGATGGGGAGTTTTTGTACGTGCAAGCCTTGTTGTCCTAAAGTGAGGGGGAAGGGCAAGGTTGAAAGGGTGACCCCATGCAAGACCCAGTAGCGATCCTCAAACACCGCACTAGAGGCTTGCGCAAAGGTGCGTAACACCCCCTCTTGCAGGGTAAAAATTTTGATATTTTGGGCATTTTGCAAGAGGGGGTTGATCTTTTCAAAATAAACATAATCATCATTGTATTTAACTAAGAGATTTTCGGAGATATTGGCGGCATTGTCTTTGTAAATGATGGATTCGGCTTTTTCTTGCATATAGACAAAGGGGGTGGCATTCAGTCCGATGAACACCACGATAAAAAACAAATTGATCGCCAGCATGGGGGCTAAAATCTGCTTGATAGAATAGCCAATGGCTAAAAGGGCGGTGTATTGGTTGGAGCGGATAAAGGCGATGTAAAAGAGTACCAGCCCTAGCAAAAGTGAGATGGGGAGGGTGTAGTTAAGCGCATACAGACCATCATAGACAAAGAACAACACGATGAGGTTAGCCGCGCTGGGGAATTTCTCAGCATACTGCAGGCTATCAATGCCAATGAAAAAAAATTCTAAGGCGACGAGAATAGTCAGGCAGAATTTGAGGTAATACGAGGCAACAAAGACCCAAAGTTTCATGGGGATAAGGATTTGAGGGTGAAACGATTTTGCATGGCACTAAAATTGCCTTGCTGGAGGTAAAACTCAAGTGCCTTGAGGGCGTGGGTGAAAATTTGCTCTTTTAGACTCTCTTGCTCGGGGCTAAAGCGTTGCAAGACATAGGCGATGGTGTCATGTTTGAGGGCACTGCGTCCGATCCCAATTTTCATTTTATAAACTGGGTGGGGGTAGTGTTGCTCAATGGATTTTAGCCCATTATGCCCACCATGCCCGCCCTTACTCTTAAAACGCACCGCTCCCAAGGGCAAATCCAAATCATCATGCACGATCAAAACGGATTGCGTGTCATGGTAGCGCAAAAAGGCAGCTAAAGCCTGCCCGGATAAATTCATATAGGTCATGGGCTTGAGCAAATAGCCCTGCACACCGACTTTGGCATAATCGGCTTGGTATTTTTGGGAATGTGTAAAAGAAATCCCCAAACTCCGGGCGAGTAAATCTAAAATATCAAAGCCGACATTGTGGCGGGTATGGGCGTAGGCGGGCGTGGGGTTGCCAAGACCAACAATGAGCATTACTTGGCTTTGATCACCCCTACCACGGCGTTATTGGGGTTTTCTAAAATATGAGCCTGTGTGGGGGTTTTCAAATCCCGCACCAAGATCGCATCGCCCACATCTAAATGCGCCACATCGACCTCAAAACTTGAAAAGAGGTGTTCGGGCAAACATTCCACTTGTACGCGTTCCTTAGAGAGCATTAAAATCCCCTTGTTTTTAAGCCCCACAGGAGTCCCATGCACTTTCACGGGGATATGGAACTTGGTTTTAACGCCCTTTTGCAAGACCAGCAAATCCACATGGACTAAGGCGTTAGTAACTGGGTCTTTCTGGTAAGCCTGCACCACAACATGGTAGGTTTGATCGGCGATCTTAACCTCAAAATCTAGGTCAGGTTTGTTTTTGACAAAGCGGATAAAATCATTGGTTTTGAAAGTAGCATAGACATTGGGCATGCCTTTGCCATACAAGTTTGCCATTAAAAAGCCCTCTTTACGCAACGCCTTTTTTTGGGATTTTAAAAGTTCTCCCCTGAGTGTACCCTCTAACATAGCTCATCCTTATAAAAAATTAATCAAACTGGCATTCTAGCATGCTTTAGCTTAACAAAAAAACCCAAGCTTTAGCCAATTTATGCTAAATTGGTATAAAAAAAATTGCAAGGGTCGTTTTGAGTTTAAGAAGGTGGTGTTGCTTATTGTGTACCACTTGTTGTATTTATGCTAAGAATTTGAGCTATATGTCCTCGTCTTACCAAGCGGGCATTATTTATTTAAAATCTTTGGGGACTACCCAATTTATGCAGGGGGCATCGATCACTTGGGGGTATGAAGTCAATCCTAAACACGATTGGGCTTATGGGCGTTATTATGTGTTTTTAGATTATGGAAATGTGTTGCTAGAACCACCGGCTGGGCGGCAGGTGAATTTGTTCACCTATGGGGTGGGGGGAGATTTTATGGTCGCCTACAATAAAAATCCGATTAACACTTGGGCGTTTTTCTTTGGTTTGCAACTAGGAGCCAATACTTGGTTGCTCAACCAAAAGGCTAAAAATATCATTGTCAATACTTGGAATTCCTTCCGCGATTTGACACGCTCCAAAGTAGCTTATTTTCGGGCGATTGGGACTTTTGGGGTGCAATTCCGCACCATTGTCACTTGGCACATTTTAGATGTGGAGATCGGGGCTAAAATCTTTTTAAATCCCGAGCCCAAAAGTGCCTTTGAACGGGGGGTGGTGTTTTTTATCTCACACGCATGGCATTTCTAGCCAGATCGCTTGTGTTTATCAAAAATATAACTAAAATGACTATAATAGCCCCCTAATTTTAAAAACAAGGAGATCACATGTTTGTTTTAAGAGACCTGCCCTACAGCAAAGATAGCATGGGGGACTTCTTAAGTCCTGTTGCCTTTGACTTCCACCATGGCAAACACCACCAAGGCTATGTCAATAATCTCAATAACCTCATCAAGGATAGTGAGTTTAAAGACAGCTGTTTATTCACCATTTTGAATAAATCTAGCGGGGGCATGTTTAACAACGCCGCCCAAATCTACAACCACGATTTTTATTGGGACTGCTTGAGTCCTAAAGCGACAGAGATGAGCGATGAACTCAAAAACGCGCTAGAACATGATTATGGCTCTTTGGAGGGCTTTAAAGAGGCTTTTCTCAAAAGCGCGACCACCCTATTTGGCTCGGGCTGGAACTGGGCGGTTTTCAACCCCGCTAATGGCAAGATTGAAATCGTGCAAACCAGCAACGCCCAAACCCCCGTTACAGACAAAAAAGTCCCCCTCTTGGTGGTAGATGTGTGGGAACATGCCTACTACATTGACCACAAGAACGCCCGCCCCGTGTATCTAGAAAAATTCTACGAACACATCAACTGGGCATTTGTCTCCCAGTGCTTGGAGTGGGCTAAAAAAGAGGGCGTAGGCTCTGTGGATTACTACATCAACCAGATCGTGCATAAGAAAGCCTAATGCACGACCCCCTCATCATCGGCTCTAAAGCCTTTGCCTCCCGCTTGATTGTGGGCAGTGGCAAGTATAAGGATTTTGCCACCACCAAGCAAGCCACGCTAGCCAGCGGGGCGCAGATGCTCACCGTGGCGGTTAGGCGAGTCAATATCACCGACCCTAGTAGTGAAAATTTATTAGACACTTTCAAAGACACGGACATTAGCTTTTTGCCCAATTCGGCCGGATGCACCAACGCCAAAGAAGCCATCGCCCTTTTTAGGCTAGTCAAAGAAGCCACGGGGATTACTTTTATCAAGCTAGAAATTATCGGGGATGATCGAACGCTTTATCCAGATGTCATTGAAACCTTAAATGCTTGTGAAATCTTAGCTAAGGAGGGTTTTTGTGTGCTCGCTTACACCAATGACGATCCCATCATGGCTAAAAAGCTAGAAGACGCGGGCGCAAGCGCGGTGATGCCCTTAGCCTCCCCCATAGGTAGCGGGCTAGGGATTCAAAACCGCTATAACATTGGTTTTATTAAAGAAGCTGTAAAAGTGCCCGTGATTGTGGATGCGGGCGTGGGCTGTGCCTCCGATGCGAGCATGGCTATGGAGCTTGGGGCTGATGGGGTGCTCACCAACTCTGCCATCGCCCTAGCTAAAGACCCCGTGCTCATGGCTGAGAGCATGAAATTTGCCGTGCTGGCCGGGCGCAAGAGTTATTTAGCCGGGCGTATCCCTAAAAAAGCTTACGCGAGTCCTAGCTCGCCCGTCTTTGGGCTAGCGCAGTTGTGAAGGACACCCTTTTTAGCACCGCTTTACCCAAACGCTTTGAGTTTGACAGCCAGGTGGCGGGCATGTTTGATGACATGCTCACCCGTTCTATCCCCTACTACCAAGAAACTCTAAAACTTGCTAGCCACTTTGTCGCCCAAGACTTAGAGGGCGTGGTTTATGATCTAGGCTGTTCTACGGGCAATTTCTTAGCCACCCTAGCCCCCCTCTTGCCCCCCGATGCGCTTTTAGTGGGCGTGGATAACGCCCCAAGCATGCTAGAAAAGGCGCAAGAAAAATTGCAAACTGCTAAGGTAACTTGGCGTTGCGAAGATATTTTAAACACCTCTTTAGACAATGCCGGGGCCGTTGTCTTGCTCTACACTTTGCAATTCATTAGACCCTTGCAACGCCAAGCCTTGATCGAGCGCATTTTTGCCGCCCTAAAGCCCGGGGGGGTTTTGGTAGTGGCAGAGAAAATGATGAGCTTGGATCGCATTTTAGATAAACAAATGGTGGAGCTTTACTATCTTTACAAGCAAGCGCAGGGATACACCCTAAGCGAAATCACCTTTAAAAGAGAAGCCCTAGAAAATGTGCTCGTGCCCTATAGTTTGCAAGAAAACACCGCCCTTTTGGAGCAAGCGGGCTTTAAGCATGTAGAGGTGCTCTTTAAGTGGGTGAATTTTGGGCTCTTGATTGCCCGTAAGGTTTAGATTGATCCTAAAAAGCAGAGAGATGACACGCACCGCTAAAAACATCCTTAAGATAGCCCTCATCAGTCTGTGTTGTATGGCAAGTCTTTTTGCCCATGACAACCAAACAAAAGCCCAGCAAATTAAACAATACCTCTCTATAGCTCATAAGGCTTATCATCGCAAAAATTACAACAAGGCTTTCACATACTTTCAAAAAGCAGCAGATATGGGGAGTGTTAAGGGTTATATCGGTTTGGGGGATCTGTATAGCGACTATGATAGTGGTTTTAGTGATTATGCGCAAGCCTTGTTCTATTACAAAAAAGCAGCGGATTTAGGGAGTGCAGAGGCTTATTTTTGCCTAGGCTATCTGTATGAAGTGGGTGGCGATTGCGATAGATTCGAATGCGCTGTGAAGCCAGATAATAAAAAAGCCCTGCAATACTTCAAAAAAGCAGGCGACATGGGATATGCAGCAGGCTATCTCGATGCGGGATCGATGTATGAGGGTGATGAAGGCATCCCCAAAGATTACGCCAAAGCCAAAGAATATTACCAAAAGGCAGCAGACATGGGGGAGCCTGCAGCTTACAGTAATTTGGGAATTATGTATGCACATGGTAAAGGTGTCAAGCCCGACAAAGAAAAAGCGCGCCAATACTACCAAAAGGCTTGCAATATGGGTTTTGACACTTCTTGTTGGCTCCTAAAGGAGCTAAAGCACAAGAACTAAAGGGCTTGTAAAGGTTAAGGTTGCAAGGTCTCTAGCAGATTTAAACCAAAGCCCCTTAAAGCCGTGTGTTCGGGGTTATCTTGACTGGTGAGCAATCTAAAGCTTTTCACCCCCAAGCTTTTTAAAATCAACGCCCCGATCCCAAAGTTCTTGAGCGTGTCATAGGTCTTTGCTTGGGGATCAATAAAGATCAAAAACCCGCCCTCAGCACTCAATTTTTGCAAGGCATCCATCAAAAAGCGGTATTGATCGCCCTGACTTAGCAATTCATAATCGCTTTTGATGATGTGGAAACGCACAAGGGGTCTTGCTAAATCGCCCATAAATTGGTAGGCGTAATGCTTGCGGTGCAAATGATCCTCAAAGACAAAATGCGTGCAAGGCAACTCAAGAAACTGGGCGTACTCTTGACTTAGGATTTTTAAGAGATTTTCGCTCTGCAGGCGGTAACTCACAATATCAGAGACATAGAGGGTTTTTAACCCATGTGTTTTGGCAAAATCAAGCAAAAACTTATCCCCCCGTTTTGCCATCGATCCATCTTCTTTCATGATCTCACAAATCACGCTAATAGGCTTGAGACCGGCTAATTTACACAAATCTACGCTTGCCTCTGTGTGTCCGGTTCTGACCAAAACGCCTTCATCTTTAGCAATCAAGGGGAAAATGTGCCCGGGGCGTACAAAATCCTGCGCGCTGGTGTGTTCCTTGCATAAAAGCTCAATGGTTAAAGATCGTTCATAGGCAGAAATGCCGGTTTTAGCTACTCTAGCATCAATGGAGACCGTGAAAGCGGTTTCATGCTTGGAATCATTATGACTCACCATGGGCTTAAGATCAAATTTGTTAGCGATCTCTTGGGTGAGCGACACACAAATAAGCCCACGGGCGTGTTTTGCCATAAAATTGATCTTATCAGGCGTGCTAAAAATGCCTGCCATGACTAAATCCCCCTCATTTTCGCGATCTTCATCGTCCATTAAAATAATGAGCTCGCCATTTTTGATCGCCAACAAGGCTTGTTCCATTCTCTCTAAATTATCCATTTTTATCCTTGAAAAGAGGGCATTTTAACACAAAGTGGCTTGTTTAACTTTGGAGCTTATAATACCAATAAAAAGGGGTTTTATGCGTGCTTTTTGGCTTTTCTTGTTGTGTTTTTTGGTGGCACAAGCCGAGCAAATCCAAGTGGCCAGTGCGGCTAATTTAACAATGGCTCTCAAGGCTATCCGGACAAGATTTTTGCTTGATCACCCCAAAGCTCAGATCAAGCTTAGTTTTGGTTCTAGTGGTAAGCTTTATGCCCAAATCACACAGGGCGCACCCTTTGATCTCTTTATCTCTGCCGATCAAGAACGCCCCCTCAAACTCAAAGAGGAGCGATACACACCCTATGAGGTGAAGGTCTATGCCAAGGGTGTTTTGGTGCTTTGGAGTGCCACGCGCGAAGTTGAATCGCTAGATGCACTCAAAGGTTCGTTTAACCACCTCTCCATTGCCAACCCTCATCTAGCTCCCTATGGCAAAGCCAGCATGGAAGTGTTAGAAAAGCTAGGTTTAGATCAACAGCTTAAAAGTAAAATCGTGCAAGCCAATTCCATTTCTCAGGCCAACCAATATGTCGCTAGCAAGGGGGCGGATTTGGGTTTTAGTGCACTCTCGTTAATGGACTTGAAAAACACGCAACACTACTTGATTGTCCCCGCTCACCTCTACACACCCATTAAACAAGCCATGGTGCTCACCAATCAGGGCGGGCATAAAAAGCTAGCCAAAGAGTTTGAATCTTTTATTTTAAGTCCGGAGGGTAAAAAGATTTTAAAGGCCTATGGGTATTTGGTAGAGGGACTCTAATTGGATCATGCCTTTTTCTCTACACTCTATCTTACGCTATTGCTCGCCACTCTCACCACCTTAATTTTATTGCCCATCGGGTTGGCTCTAGGAGCGTATTTGGCACATAGGGGGGGCTTGTTTAAAACTTTCATAGAAACCTTGACTTGGATGCCTTTAGTCTTGCCCCCCACGGTGCTAGGGTTTTATCTCCTGATCTTATTTGCGCCCACAAGCCCCCTAGGTGCATGGTTGCAAAAAACTTTGCATTTGAAGCTGGTTTTTACCTTTGAGGGATTGGTGGTGGGGAGTGTGATCTTTTCTTTGCCTTTTATGGTTAATCCCATCAAGCACGCCCTAGCCAGCCTGCCCCCCTCACTCAAAGAAGCCAGCTACACTTTAGGCAAGGGACGGTTTTATACTTTCTTTAGAGTGCTCTTACCCAATATCAAACCCTCTTTATTGGTCGCCCTCACCACGACCTTTACACACACCATTGGGGAATTTGGGGTGGTGATGATGATCGGGGGGGATATTGAAGGGCAAACCCGTGTGGCCAGTATCGCCATCTTTATTGAATCAGAGGCCAACAATCAAGAGCTTGCCAACCAATACGCCTTAATCCTAAGTATGCTGAGTTTTGCCCTCTTATTCTCCACGCTCTTATGGCAGAAAAAGCGTGTCTTTGGCCTGATCTAAAACATGCTAGCATGGGGGGGATTCTATTTATTTATTTTAAGGGTCTTGATGTTTTCAGTGTTTAGAGTGGGGGGTTTGGTGGGGGTGGTTTTGGGGGTGTTGCTAGCCGACAATAAAGGGTTTTATGTAGGCGGGGGGTTTGTTTATTCTCCCTTTGTGCGGCATTATGAATTTAAAATTGGCGGGGATGCGGATCAGATTCCGGGATTCCCGGCAGAAGAAAGCCAACGGCATTCTGGGGCACTCTTTGGGGGGAGTTTGCAAATGGGTTACCAGTATTTTTTGAAAAAGCCTAGGATTTTGGGTTTCCGTGGCTATGTGCGTGCCAGTGCTCAGGGGGGTAATTACGCCTACTTGGTCTATGGACGCGATGTAGATGATATTTTGGCCAAACAAAATGCCACCCAGCCAATAGCTAGCTTTTTCTACGGGGCAGGGTTAGACATTTTGATTGATTTTTACCACAAAAATACCCACAGTTTTGGCATATTTGTTGGGGCATTTGTGGGCGGGAACACTTGGTTGCTAGGGCCTTCTTATGCTAGCGACAAGACTTGTCAAACCCAAATTGCTACCCGCCCACGAGCATGCGTGACTGCCAATGAAGTTTGGGAACACATGGCAGGTCTGATCAATTTAAAGGGCAATAGTGCGGAGTTTAAGATCACCGGCGTGCAAGCGGGTATCCAGGTCGGGCTTAGGGCTAATATTACCAAGCACCAGAGTTTTGAAATGGGCGGGCGCATCTTTTTTGTCCCTCTAACCTACTATAAAGAGAACGACCATAATAAGTGGGGCAATTATGACAAGGGTGGGTATGGGGTGATCACTTTGCAACGCACCATGAGCCTCTTTGTAAATTATTATTATCATTTTTGATCTAGGCTGGGAGATATTGTATGGCGTAAGACTCTCTGCCACATTGATTGTATCTGTTATAGTGCCCTCTTGTGTTGGGCTTGTATGGGATTATCCACAATTTGAGCTACACTCATATATTGGGAACCCTTTCGTAATCTCTCCTCCTCAGTGGGGGGGGGGGGGGGGGCGCGCGGGGGGGGGGGGGGGGGGGGGGGGGGGGGGGGGGGGGGGGGGGGGGGGGGGCGAGTTTTGGCTTTCACCCAAATTTCCCCCCCCCCCCCCCCCCACCCCCCCCCCCCCCCCCCCCCCCCCCCCCCCCCCCCCCCCCCCACTGGCGACTAAATCATTGTCAATGGTTTTTAACATCTCTCCTTGCAGATAACCCATTCTAGCCTTTAGAACTCTTGGACACAAGGATTAAACCCTTCTGGTTTAATGAGCAAAAGCCCCCAGGCTTTTGCAAAACGCTTTAGCGTTTTAATGGTTATGCTTGCCAAACAAATACCAAAAGGCTAGAACGCGCTAGTTTAATGGCCATATCGTGGGCAAACAAATACCAAAACCCTAGCCATGCGCTAGCCTTATGCTCAAGCCCACCAAACTGATAGATGAAAACCAAAGTGGCGCAAGTTTTCCCAACTAGAGTGGCGAAGATTGATGACAAGCTCTACATTACACCCCTCTAGCCCCCTATGGTGGGCACTTGGCAAAGAGGCAAAATGTAAAATTTGGATATGGTTAAAAACAGAGTGGGGGGTTTAAGGGCTTAAAGGGTAAAATAAAATGCCCCCAAATGGGGGCAAATAACGCCAAAGGAGTTGTGCCATGAAAAAACATGGCAAAACTTCTACACGGGTATTTTACCTAAAATTTAGCGGGTTTGGGCTTAAGCTCATTATACACCGCAAAAGGGTAAAAAAATAGTCCTGTGTAGGGTTTCCCCCCATTTGGGGGGTTCTCCTTGAGGTGTTGCCTTCAGCCTAGACTCCCCTTGGTGCAAAAATCCAAATCCCTTTCTAATTGCTCGGTGTAAATCAAGAGGGCTTTA
>NZ_VKGC01000015.1:0-32348 GCF_007280785.1 Helicobacter mehlei | reverse complement strand
TTAAAACTCATTCTAGCCGTTGCGCTCTCCTTTATCTTTTTAACCATTTATAGCTATTATTTCCAGCAACCCACCCCAACCCAAAAGCCCACCCCAACACACCAAACCCCAAGTAATAGCGCACCCACCACGCCCACAGCCAGTAGCTCCACCCCCCAAGCCCCTAGTCATAACGCCAATATCCAAGCCCCCAATGCCACAAGCCCCATCATTGCACGGGTGCAATCCGCAGAGATGGAGATTGAGATTGACAACTTAGGGCGTATCGCCCAAGTCTATTTAAAAAATAAAAAATTCATTGCCTCCAAACAAGAGGATTTGATCGATCACCTCAAACGCCTCTTTGGCTTTAATCCAAAACCCCTAGAACCTCTAAGCAAACTCCCCTTACTAGGCATAGATGCTTTAAAACCCCTAGAACTCAGATTTGTAGATACAACGCTCAATCAAGAAGCCTTCAAACAAAGTTACCACGCCTCCACCAGCACCCTTGAGATCAACAAGAGTGCTAAAACCCTCACGCTCACCCAAGAGCTCCCCCAATTAGAGCTCAAAAAAATCCTCACCTTTTACCCCAATTTGACCTATGATCTTAAAATTGAGATCACGCCAAAAAGGGGGTTGCTCAATAGTGCCTATGTTCTCTCCAATGGCTCGCGCCCTGTGGCGGATGCAGACGGGTATGCCTTCCATGGCGTGCTCTTAGGCACTCAAGATGACAAATTAGAAAAGCTTGAGGATGGCAAAGTCAAGCAAACCCAATCCTTCCACAATGTCGCCTTTATTGCCAGCGTGGATCGTTACTACACTTCGCTTTTCTTTGCTAAAAATCTCAATGCCTTAGTGGATAGCCAAGCAGGCAGTAAAAACCCTCTCCCCTTTGTCTCTTTCAATGGCAACACGCAATTACATGGCTATATTGGCCCCAAAGATCACCGCCTCTTAAAACAAATTGCTCCCGAACTGGGCGATGTGGTGGAATATGGGATCATCACCTTTTTTGCCCGTCCCGTGTTTTTACTCTTGGACTATCTGTATAGCTACACCCACAACTGGGGTTGGGCGATCATTTTATTAACTTTAATTGTGCGTGTCATCCTCTACCCCTTGAGCTATAAGGGCATGGTGAGCATGCAAAAGATCAAAGATTTAACGCCCAAGATGAAAGAGATTCAAGAAAAATACAAGGGCGATCCCCAAAAAATGCAAATGCACTTGATGCAACTTTATAAAAAACATGGGGCTAACCCCTTGGGAGGGTGTTTGCCCTTGCTCTTGCAAATCCCCGTCTTCTTTGCGATTTACCGCGTGCTTTACAACGCTGTGGAACTCAAGAGTGCGGGCTGGATTTTGTGGATTCACGATCTCTCGGTGATGGACCCTTATTTGATTTTGCCCTTGTTGATGGGTTTGTCTATGTATGCCCACCAAGTCATCACGCCTAGCACTATCACCGACCCCACGCAAGCTAAGATTTTTAAACTCTTGCCGGTCTTTTTCACCCTCTTTCTCATCACCTTCCCTGCCGGGCTGGTGCTCTATTGGACAATCAACAATGTCTTTTCTATTTTCCAACAATGGGCGATCAACCAAATTCTAGAGAAACGCAAAGCCCAGCAAATCGAAGAACATAAGCCCACAACCTACAACAAAGGTTAATATGAAAACAATCCATGCAAAAACCCTAGAAGAAGCGATCATCAAAGCCTCTTCAGAGCTGGGCTGTTCGGTGTTAGACTTGCAATATGAGATCATCCAAGCCCCCGCGCATGGTTTCTTGGGCTTTGGCAGAAAAGAAGCCATCATTGAGGTTTGTATCAAAGAAAAACCCAAGCCTCCACCCCCACCCCTACCTGTGTGCACTCCCAAAGCCACCCCCCTAGACGATAAAAATGACAAGGTAGCCGAGATCAAAGAGGAATTATGCACTCTTTTGAGCTATTTGCCCTACCAAATCGATCAAATCAAAGTGGAATTATGCGATTCCAACACGCTTTATATTGAGCTTAACGGACCTGATTCGGCGTTGGTAATTGGGGAAAAGGGGTATCGATTCAATGCCTTATCTTATCTGCTCTTTAATTGGATTCACCAAAAATACGGCTACAATGTCCGCCTAGAAGTGGCGCATTTCTTAAAAGATCAAGAGGAGATGATGGAGTCCTATTTGCAAGGCATTATCATGCAAATCCACGAAGTGGGCAAGGCACAGACCAAGCCCCTAGATGGCATGCTGATCCACATCGCCCTCAAACGCCTGCGCGAAACTTTCCCCAACAAACACATCACATGCCAAACCAATAGCAGTAATGAGCGTTTTGTTGTGATTAATGACTTCAAATAGCACTATTGCCGCCATTGCAACCACGCCCGGACAAGGTGCGATTGCCATTGTTAAAATGAGCGGTGCTTTGAGTTTGCCTATTTTACGCGCGCTCACGCATAGAGAGCATTTCACCCCCAGACTTGCCACGCTGGTGAGCATCCATGATTTACAGGGCGATCTGTTAGATACCTGCCTAGCCCTTTACTTCAAAGCCCCGCATAGCTACACGGGTGAGGAGGTCGTGGAAATCCAATGCCATGGGGGGATCGTGGTAACACGGCTTATTTTGCAAGCTTGTTTGGCTCAAGGTGCGTATTTGGCGCAAGCGGGCGAATTTAGCAAAAGGGCGTTTTTAAATGGGCGCTTGGATTTTTCCCAAGTGGAGGCACTAGCAAGACTCATTGAGGCTAAGAGCGAAAAAAGTGTTAAAATGATGGCCAAGCAACTCAAAGGTGCATTAAGAGACTTCGTACAAAGCACGCGCACCGCTCTTTTAGAGTTGCTGGCTAGTAGCGAGGTGTTGATCGATTATGCCGAGGAGGACTTACCCCTTAATTTGAGCGGCACCATGCAGGCAAAATTACAAGCCACCTTAGATCAATTACAAAGCACTTTAGAGATTTCCAAATCCCAAAGCACACGCTTGGAGGGCTATAAACTCTGCATTGTGGGTAAGCCCAATGTGGGCAAAAGTTCCTTTTTAAATGCTTTGCTCTTAGAGGAACGCGCTTTGGTGAGCCCAATAGCGGGCACCACAAGAGATACCATTGAGGAAATCATTAGCCTTTATGGGAGTTGTTTAAGAATCATTGACACGGCAGGCATCCGGCATGCCAGCGATGCAATCGAGTCTCTAGGGATTGCCAAGAGTTTAAAAAGCATGCAAGAGAGTGATATTATTTTAGCCCTTTTTGATCTCTCTGCTCCCCTAGATAGCCAAGATCAGCATATTTTAGAGCTTTTGGGGGCACAACAAGACAAAATAATAGGTGTGATTTTAAACAAAGATGATTGCCCCCAAGAGTTGGACACACAAGCCCTTTTAAATGCCCTACCCCCCAGCCTACCCCCACTCAAACTCAACACCAAGCAACCCTGCTTGCCCTTACTAAAAGACTTGCTAAAACCCCTCTTTGAAGAGGATAATCCCAATGAAAGCGTGATTCTAGCTAGTCTGACCCAGCAACAAGCCCTAGAGCAGACCACCATGCATTTAACAAGTGCCACCCACACGCTAGCAAGCCTAGAACTAGAGTTATTTTCCTACCACCTTAAAGATGCCCTAGAGAGTTTGGGGCAGATCACACAACCCTACCAAGTGGAGGAGTTGCTTAACACCCTCTTTTCTAGCTTTTGTCTGGGCAAGTGATCAAAATATCCAGCCATAATTAAAAAACACATTGAAATGGCTAGGACCCTCTTTGATGAGTAATGAGCCTTCTAAAAGACTGGTACTGATTCGGGCTTTAAGATTAATGGGGATTAAGGGAATAGCAACCCCTATGCTGTATTTGGAATGTTTGTAGCGGTAATTAAAGCCTGTGGCTACATCTAAGTTCCCGCTATTGGCAAAGGCGATGGTGTTGAGCGCATAGCCCTTCCACAACGCCCTAAGCCCGCCAAAAATCCCAAAGGAGCTCTTGAGCACCTTGAGTTTGCGGGTGTTTTTCTTATTCTTATAATGTTGGTGGGTGTAGGTGGTGGTGAAATCAAAGAGCATATCCACGCCCACGCCCAAAGCAACTTGGTTAATTCTTTTGATAAAGCCCGTCTTTTTGGAGAAATTGTAATTAAAAATGCCATAGTAGGAGAGCCCAAACCAGTTGGTCCAGTATTGTTGGTAACCGCCTTTGAGATTAAAGCCAACAATGGCAGCCTTGTTAGAGATGTTGGTAGAGGTCATGTTTTCTAAGGTTTTCATAAAGTTAGAGAGATAGGTCGGTGCGCTCATTTGGGCAATCTTGTCATAATTGATGGGGAGTTGACCAGCCTGCCCTAATTGCGACCACACTTTAGAGCCCACCCCAATCATGCCCGCTGCTGTGTAATCATTTGGTGCCATTTGATACCAAGCCCCATTGGGGATATTGCACTGCGCAGGGGGCGTGGCGGTGCAAGGACTCACTACATTTTGACTGAGATCAAATTTTTTTTGCCCCCCATTGTAATTAAAAGTCCCATTGGGGTAGGTCATGTTCCCATCATGGCTATAACCCATGACATGCCCGTATTCGTGCAAGATGGTGTCCATTGCCTCCGTAGTATTTTGGAAGGGACCAAAATTATAATCTGAGTTTTTAAAATTTAAAAGATAGGGCTTCACGCCAAAGACAGATGGACCCCCTAGCCCCACGACAGCCCCCGAATTAGGGCCAATAATACCAATGGCCACATTTGCTCCGCTAGTGTATTGGTCATAGACTTGTTTGTTGGTGAGTTTATACTGCTTTTGCCAGTCTTGCAAAGTCCCGTTAAAGTTTCTAGGGATGGCCACCGATTCGGCAAGGCCCCCATTATTCCCCGGCCCATTAGCGAAGTTAAATTGCGTGTTTAAAACCGCATTTTTAAACTCTTTTGAGCTGAACAGATAGCTTAAATTCAAAAAAGCACTGGTATAGCCCTTGGCATCTTCAACCGTGTTGAGACCCCAAGAACCACTAGCATCATTCCCATTCACATTTTGGAATCGGCCTTGGATATTGACCGTGATTTGCTCAAGTGCTTGGAGCATCCGGGTTGTCTCAGCATCTGAAGTTGCTGAGGAGGCGATGCTAAATTCTGATTGCGCATTCCCGCCATTTTGGGCGATCTTGGGGGCATAGCGCAGTTTGATCGCACTTTGGGTAAATTGGGGCAGGTTTTCAATGGTGGCGACTTGGACTTTTTGCCCATTGGGCAACTTCATTAAGACCGCAACATTTTTTAGGTTGTAGGCGGTCATGTTTTTGATTTGCAGGGCATTGTTGGCAACACCCACACTAATGGGCTTGAGCGTGCTAAAACGCACGGGTTGGAACTTGCTTTTGCCATCTATCCATTGCACATTTTCCGCCGTAAAAACCGGTGTGGCATTGCGCATGAATAATGCTGAGCAGATCACCCCCACCCCACTACAAGGGGACCTTTCTTCTAGATATTCGTGCGTTTCAATCAAGCCCGTCATCAAGCCACCCTCCACAAAGTAGCCATCTTTGGGGTGGGCAAAAATCTCTTCGCCCAAAAGACTCAGCAGACCCAAAAAACCTAAAGACCAATTTTTATGTGTATTCATGGGAAGACCTCCGGAAATCCATAAGCATTCGGCTTACTGGGGGAATTTTCAGATACAAGGTGGGGAGAAGAAACCTTTTGAATCTGGGCTAAAAGAGTAGCACCCATCGACATGGTTTCATTTAAAAAGCTTAGATGGCGGGTGAGCTCTAAGAGTAGTTCGAGCTGGAGACTTTGGGCTCTTTGGTGGTAGTGGGCATAGGCGCGCGCTTGATCGCGCTCATTTTGGGCACTTTGTAATTGTTGGGCTAGCTGGGTGTTAAGCTGGCTTAATTGGGTGCTTAGGCGCGTGCTGGGGAGTTCTTGATGCAGTTGTTCTAGGCGTTTTGAAAGTGGAGCAAGTTTGGCTTGTGAGTCTTGCTCTTGGGTAATCTGATCGTGTTCGAAATTTGCCTGCCTAGCTTGAGAGAGAGTCTGAAACTGCTTAAAATCACCTGCTAGCAAAGCCTTTTGCATGCGTTTGAGATGGGCATGGTGATTCTCTTGTTTTTCTATTTGTTGGAGCTTTTGGCAGATGAGCGCGCTTAAATGTGGTGCACTCAAAACCACGTGGGTATTTTCTAAAAGTTTTTGGGTTTTGCGGGCTTGATAGTGGTTGGAATCTGCAATGGTGGCGTTGCTAAAATCTAACCATGGGCATTCTTGTTGCCAGCGTGCCATTTGGGCATGTTCTAATTGGGCGTAACGTTGGCTTAGGGCTTGTAGCTGGTTTTGGTGGGCTTGCATGCGCTCTAGGTCGCCCTGCAAAGCAACGAGCATGGGTTCTAATTGGGGGAGTGTGCTAGCTTGCATGAATTCTTGAGTCTCTCTTAGGGACTGTTGGGCTTGTTTGAGGGTATCCACTTGGTTTTTGGCCAGTTCTAGTAAATGGGTGATGTGGTTTAACTGCTCTTGCATTTTAGCAATCATCGTGCCCTCATTAGCATTAGAAACCGCCAGCTTGGCATTAGCCGCCGTGTCTAGGGTGATCATAGCCGCCCCTTGCACCAATAAGGGCAATAGTAAGAGTAAAAATTTCATGCAAATTGATTCAAAATTGTGCCCAAATTAATCCCGTTTAAAATACTCTTGTCGTATTTGCCCTTGATTTTGAGCGCACCATTGATCAAAACTTCGCTACTAATGCCATGGATGATGGAGATTTTGGCTTCTAAGAAGGCGTTGAGTTGGTCGCAAAATTTGATCAAGCTCCCACACACGCTATTTAAATGGTCGTGATTGTGGTGTTCCCAAAATTCCGCATCACTGGATACAAAGATAATTTGTTGTGTTTGGGGGTCTTTGTAGCGGTTAGTAAATTCTTGTTGGGTAAAATAGCGTAAATCCGCCTCAAGGCTGGGGACATGTTGGTAGATTTCCTCCATTGCTTGGGCTTCTAGTTCTTTAAGGTAAGTATCTAAGCCTGCTACGCCATGCTTGATAGGGGAGATGATATCCCGGGTTAAAATCTCGGGCAAATCATGGAAAAGCCCGCCTAAAAAGTGATTGACTCGCATATTCTCACAAGCCTTTAGATCAAAACTGAGTAAAAAGGCGCAAAGGGCTACACAAAGGGTATGCCCCAGCACACTGGTAGCGGGCACGCGCGGGGTTTGAGTCCAGCGCTTTTGGAAGCGCAACTGCCCCAAGGTGGAGGCCAGCCATTCTAAATTAGAATCGGCAAATAAAGAGGCATGTTGCTTGAAGGTGTAATCTAGGGAATCCTTGATTTTTTGTAAGCCATGGGCTCTGGGATTGGCGCGGTTAAAATAATAGATCATGTCAAATTCCCACACCGAAACATAATCGTGTGCGGCCCTGAGCAACTGGTATTCGCGATCTTGAGGTGGGTGGCAAAGATAGTGGTGCATGCTAGAAAAGAGATCATAGCCCTGCACTTCTTCTTGCAACTCTTGTTGGACATAGTCGGCTAAAGCTTGGCGGTGATCTTTTAAAAGTTTGTGGTAAATGGGGGATTTAATGTCGGTGAGCACCACACGGCTTAAAAACTCAAAGCAAAAATAGGTGATAAGGCGATCGTAGTTGATGGGTTCTTTGGAATGCTTGGCAAGCAAAACCACCACCATGGCTTTATGGGCTTGCTTGTCAAGCTCGCTAAATTCAATCGGGCAGGCCTGATCGTTCCAACGGCAAATGGAAGCGGCCACAAACAAACGCCTCAATAACTTGGCGTTGAGGTGGGGTTTGTGGCTGTTATCCATCGCTTTAAAGGTATTTGGGCACAGACTGGCTAAGAAGGGTTTCTAATTTCTCATCAGCGGTTGGCTCACCGATGGCACTAAACTTCCACTCCCCATTGTGTTTGTAAAGCTTGCCTAAAATCATCGCCTCTTTGCCCGCAAAGGTGTTATCTTTGGCAACATTGTAGGTTGCAAAGATCGTATGTACACGATCGGGCGTGCCCTCATAGAGGCGGATACTGGCAAAGGGGATTTGATCAAAGTTAATGTGGGTGTAGGAGTTGAGCACAAAAACTAATTGTTCCACAGCGGGGTCTAGATTCTCTAGGGCGATGCTGATCACTTCATTATCCAGCCCATCATCTCCGCCCACATCGCCGGTGCGATCATCCCCACTATGCTGGATACCATTTGCCTTTTGCTTGCCAAAATACACGCAATCCACCAATTTTTGACCCGCAAAGAGGGCTACGCTCAAATCCAAATCCACCGCTTCAGTCTTGGTGTTGCCAAAAAAGCCTTTTTTGCTAATTGCCCCCCAGTTAGCCCCTACACAAAAAGATTTCAAAGAACTCCCATCTTCTTTTTTCAAAGAAACCTTTTGCCCTTTGACTAGACTAATCGCCATCAATCCTCCTAGACATTCACCCCAAATTGCTTACAAAAGCCAGCTAAACCTTCCTTAAAGCCCGTCCCCACAGCGGCAAACTTCCACTCTTCGCCATCTTTATAGACACGCCCAAAACTAATGGCTGTTTCTACTGAAAAATCTTCTTCTAGATCATAGCGCACAATTTCCTTACCATCGCTTTCATCGACTACACGCACAAAGGCATGCCTGACCATGCCAAAGTTTTGTTTGCGCGCATCGGCTTCATGGATAGTAACCACAACGTTAATTTCTTTCACATCGCTAGAGACTTTGGCCAAATCAATTTTAATGGATTCGTCATCGCCCTCACCCTCACCGGTGCGGTTATCGCCCGTATGCACAACAGAACCATCTTTGCTGGTCAAATTATTGTAAAACACAAAATTTTTATCATCATTGACCTTACCGCTAGCATCGGTCAAAAACACGGAGGCATCTAGGTCAAAATCCACCCCTGTATCGCTAGCATTCACATCCCAGCCCAAACCAACAAGAATTTTGGACAAACCGGGTTTTTCCTTACTCAGCGAAACACGCCCACCTTTAACTAGACTAACTGACATCGTTGTTCCTTATAATTTAAGATAGGCAACCATTGTAGCATAAAGTCTATTTTTTTGGCTTGCAATGCCCCCCAAAGGATAATGTATCTGTTACTAATCCACCACAATAGGCATGATCAAGGTGCGAAATCCCCCCTTTTCGATCATAAAGGGCTCGTTTTTCTCATTGAGCAAGAGATCAAAAGTGGGGGTGCTTAGAGCATTGAGCGCATCTAAAAGGTAGCGCGCATGGGCATGCAAGATAAACCCATCTAGAGGCGTGCTGGTTTCCATAGAGGTTTCTGCGAAATTGTGGGGGGTTGTGCTCAGGCTGGCATTCTCACTTTGCATGGATTTGAACTCTACACGTTCGGGGTAAAAGGCGATTTGGATACTGGGGCTGAGGGTATGGACAATTTGGACCCCATCTTTGAAGTCTTGGGTTTTGAGTTCGACCTTGTGGGTAAATTCTTGGGGGATAATCTGTTGGTAATTGGGGTATTTCCCGCCAATGAGGCGTGTATAGAGCAATAGGGACTCGTTTTTGAAAAAAAGCATGGTTGATTTGCTGGAGGAACCAGCTGGGTCGGGTTTTTCATAGAACATGTCAAAATCGCCCTTTGAAAATAACTTCACTACTTCTAAGAGAGCGCGTTTGGGGAGGATAAATTCCAAGGCAGGATTTTCTTTGGCGGGCATGTGGTCTGGGTCAATTTGCACCAAAGAGAGTCGGCGGGTATCTGTAGCCACTAATTCCAAGCGTTCTTCAAAGACCAAGAGTGCCCCGCCAAATTCGTATTTGGGTTCATTGACACTGATTACATTGCTTAATTTTTTGAGCTGATCGCTTAGCGCCGTGTCGCTAAAGTGCAAAGAGGGGAGGTTTTCAGGCATGGGGAAGGGTGGGAAGTGGGTGCGATCAAAGAGAGGGAGCTTGAATTTGGAGCGCTTAAAACTCAAATGCACAAAATCCTCGCCCTCTTTAGCGTGTAAAACCAATTCACCCGATCCTAGTTTAGACACGATGTCTAAAAAATGCTTAGCATTGAGCGTGGCACTGCCTCCTTCCTCAATGGCCGTTGTGAGTTGCCAACTCAAGCCCATTTCTAGATCATTGGCTTCTAGACGCAAAGTTTCCCCTTGCGCTTCAATGAGCACATGGGAGGTGATGTTGCTCATGTCTTTTTTGTCGGTAAAGGCAATCAAACTTTTGAGCGCATCCTCCAAAAGCGTTTTTTCAATGACAATCTTCACACAAATCCTTTAAAAATAAAATGGGTGATCACACACCAAAACCAATATTCTTGGCCTGATCAAAATTCCCCTGCTTTTCTTTTTTGATCTCAACTAAAAAATCCTCTAAGCTAAAAAGGGGATTTGGGTAAGTCGCCACTTTGCATGCCGTGTTTTTCACAATCAGGGCAATTTGTCCCCCCGTGAGGGAGTGGCGCGCTAGGGTGTGGGCCAGACTCTCTAGGGTTTGGGTGGGTGCGTAAGGGGCGTGGCGGGGGAGGTATTTTTGCCATAGTTGTACGCGTTGCTCAAAGGTGGGGGGCTTAAATTCGATCTTGTGGTTAAAACGGCGTGAAAAGGCCACATCGAGGGTTTCTAATAAATTCGTGGTAGCGATGAGCACCCCTTCAAACTTTTCAATCTGGTGCAAAAAGATATTTTGCATTTGGTTGTGCATTTTGTCTGCTCCACTACTGGCAGTCGTGCGCGTACTCAAAAACTGATCGGCTTCATCTAAAAACAAAATCGGCGCGCTCTTGCACTGCTTGGCAATCTTGTGGTAATCATCAAAGATTTTACGTACATTTTTTTCTGATTCGCCCACATACATGGACAAAATCTTAGAACAATCAAAGCCCAAAACCTCTTTTTTAAGACTCTTGGCTAGGGCGAGCGCACTCATTGTCTTGCCCGTGCCCGGTGGGCCATAAAAAATAATCTTAGCCTCCACATCTTTATGCGACTTGTCCTCTTTAATGCCCCATTCTCTAAGCCGTTTTTGCATTTGGGGGTCAATTTGCTTTAATAAAACCTCTAGGGTTTCTTTGGTCTTTTGGCTCAAAACCACCTCATCTAAATTTGCTTTAGGCTCTAGGGCTTCAAAGATGTCATTATCTTTCAAAATGTGTTTGAGGGTGGGTACGCCCTTTGTGTGGGGGCTGGGCGAAGTGATTGCACTGAGCACCGACTCGTGTAAGAAAAATTGGCGCACCAATCCTTGTTCAAAAGGATCGAGCAACTCCTCAAAATCCATGATCTTTTTCTTGATCAAGGGGCTAGTGGGTGCTAAGAGTATGGCATTTTGGGCGCGCGTGCTCCCATCGGCACCTAGCAAGGTAAGCAAAATTTGGTGGTGGTTTAAAGGTTCGTCCTCTTTGCCATAATCCCTAGCATATTCGTCTTTGAGCAAAGCAAAAAAGATGATCTCCTCTTTGGGGCTTAGATTGTGTTTTTGGAGAAATTTTTGGACTGAGAGGGGGGTTTTGGTGAGTTTGTTGCGCGCGCTAATTTTGTGTTCTAAAAGCTGGAGTTGTTCTTGGATTTTGAAGCGGGCGGGAGAATGGGGTTTATTGGTTTGCATAGCGAGCTTTTGGAGCAATTCTATTTTTAAAAACCAATCGTTGAAGTAATCCAAATGATCGTCATAGGGGGTGATGTCTAAAAGCCCTTGTGCGCTATGCCCCTCTTGAGCCAATTTAAAAAAAGAGGTGCTCAAAGCAATGGAGCTTTCTAGCAACTCTAACAACAACACTTCCGATCGTCTGGATCGCTTCTCTAACACAATCCATTCTAAATCCAAGAGATTTTTAATGTGTTGCAAATAGGGCAGGGCTTCAATTTGGCGTGCTGCAAAAAGCATGTCTAGCAAGCTTACCACCTCTATGTCCCCATGCCCCTTTAAGTATTCTTGCGCCATGTATTGCAAAATCAACGCCTCTTGGGTGTGGCATTTGAGCGCATAAAAAATGCGTGCTTGCTGGACATCTTTAACTTGGATAAAATCCACAAAATAAGGTAGCGTCATGAAAAAGAGCTATCCTCTTTGCCCCGAGCGTGTAAGACAATGGGCGTGCCCAAAAAGCCAAACTTCTCCCTTAGAGTGTTGGTCAAATAACGCTTGTAGCTAAAGTGCAAGGCTTTGGGGCGATTCATCACCAAAGCAATTTGGGGCGGACAAGAGGCAAATTGGGTGCTGTAGTAAATGCGCACGATTTTGCCATGATCGCTGGGTAGGGGGTGTTTTTGGGTGGCTTGTGTGATAATTTGGTTGAGTGCGCTAGTGGGGATACGCTTTGAAAAATGGGCATGCACTTGTAAAATCTGATCCTTGATCTTTTCGATGTGGCGTTGTTCTAATGCACTGGCTGTGAGTGTGGGCGCATAGTGCAAGAACTTAAACTTGCGTTTGAAATCTTGCATGATTACCTCAAAGCGGGCATGGCGGACATCCCACTTATTAAACACCACCACCACGCCCAAGCGGTAGGTATCCACCAAAGAGGCAATTTTTTCATCTAATTCTACAAAGGGCGCGCTCACATCTAATACCAACAAAGCGATCTGGGATTTCTCCAACACTTTACGGGTGCGATCTAGAGCGAATTTTTCTAGCCCTAAAATCTTGCTTCTTTGGCGCAAACCAGCAGTATCCACAAAGCAGATCGCTTGGTCATGATGGGTGATGATCTGATCGACTGGGTCTATTGTGGTGCCCGGAGTGCTCGAAACCAAAGCGCGTTCTTGCTTGACCAGTGCATTTAAAAGCGCGCTCTTGCCGACATTGACCCGCCCAATGATCCCCACTTGGATCGCACCTGCCCCATCTGCGGGTTCTTGTGTTGCCTCTTGGGGGGTTAATTTGAGCAGGGCAGTTAGCAGGGTGTCTAACCCGCGCTTGTGGCTAGCCGAGATAAAAAACATCTCTTGTGCGCCTAGACTAACAAACTCATAACCCAGCAACTCTATAGCTTGATTGTCTATTTTATTCACTACCAACCAACACGAACGTGCCCTTTGGCAGATTTCTAGGAATTGTCTTTTATCCTCTTCTTGGGGCAAGACCTTGCCATCAACCACATAGAGCACCAAATCACATGCTTTGAGGGCTTCTAGGTTCAAGGTCCTAATAGCACCTCCAAAGACATAGGAGTCATCAAACCCTCCAGTATCCCATAATTCAATGGTGCGCCCCCCCAACTCTATGATTTGTTTTTTAATATCCCGTGTTGTGCCCGCAATGGCTGAGGTGATCGCGCTCCGGTTTTTAACCAAGCAATTAAACAAAGAACTTTTACCCACATTGGGTCTGCCTAAAATGGCAACTTTAAGCATACAGACCCCGCATTGTATCTATCTGTTTAAGCATCAAGTTTTGCTAAAATCCCTATAATTTAAGACATGCTGGCTATTATAAGCTTTAAAACTTAAGAAGGGTTTTTGATGGATAAAATGTTTGGTCTCCCGCGCGTTGCCTCCTGTATTCTGCTATCTCTCATGGCAGGGGTGTTTGCGAGTTGCCAACCAGAGCCCCCCCCCACCCAAAACCAACACCAAAGCACAGTCCAAGAGCCCCCCAAACAAGAAGCCCGACAACTCCGTCCCCGCCCAATGGTAATCAAAATCCAGCCTAGGGGACCTAGCAAGGTAGTCTTTTCTCAAGAGGACTACTACCCTTTGAGCGGGCGCGATGTAGGCGTAGAGAAAAGCAATGGCAAGCTTTTTTTAGAGATTTACTCCTTCAAATTGCAAAAATTCATGCAAGGCGAGGTCTTCCCCACCAAGTTGCAAACCCAAATTTTTGCGCTCAATAACTCTTCCACACAGATCACCAATATAGAAGGACAAATCGACATCTACAAATACAGCCAAAAAAAGCAAAAGGTGGCTAATATCAATGCAATTTACCAACGCTACACCCTCACCCAAAAAACGCCCACGCGCTTTGAAATCGCTATCCAGGCCATACCCCCTTATTTTAATGTGAGCAACTGCCGTATCGTGATCCGAAAACAACTCATTGATACCTTTACCCATAGTCGTGAAGTGATGATCAATTTAGACTTCAAACGGGAATTGCGTAACAAAGCGGTATTTAATCTATTTTTAGAGTGTCCCAAATAGTGGCGACCCCTGAAAGATTTGAACTTCCGTTTCCACCTTGAAAGAGTGGTATCCTTGGCCACTAGATGAAGGGGTCGATTAGAGATCAAAATTTGGGGAGATGGCGGAACGGACGGGACTTGAACCCGCGACCCCCTGCGTGACAGGCAGGTATTCTAACCAGCTGAACTACCGCTCCATGGTGGTCGCTATAAGACTCGAACTTATGACATCCACCTTGTAAGGGTGGCGCTCTACCAACTGAGCTAAGCGACCTTGTGGTGACTCCTAGGGGATTTGAACCCCTGTAACCACCGTGAAAGGGTGGTATCCTAACCACTAGATGAAGGAGCCTTTGGTGACCCGTGCTGGATTCGAACCAGCGGCCCATTCCTTAAAAGGGAATTGCTCTACCTGCTGAGCTAACGGGTCATTTGCACGCACGAAAGAGTAATATTACAATTTTTACAAAGCTTTGTCAAGACCCAAGATGCCCAATTGCTTTAAAGAGACGCTAACTTGGCTCATATCTTGCACACGGCATTGCTTGATCGCTGTGTGCCTACTTTTCGAGCCCTTTTATCCTGTTGGCTTATCCTGTTGGCTCTCAGATACTGGGTGAATTGGTGTAAGGCGTTTTTGTAACTTTTTCATCTTTTAAAGCCTTGTAGGCCTATGCCATAGTTGTAATCTTGTGGCTAGTACTTGTAAATAAGCCGCCCCGAGCACCCACCCCCCACCCCCGCGGGGCTATGGTTATTTTTCTTGCAATAACACCTCGCGCCAGTTGTGGGGGTGATCTTGCATGAGGGTTTGTAAATACTGGGCATGGCTGGGGTTGGAGCTAAAGATTGGCAAGTAAGGACCCAGAGAGTTTAGGCTAATATCGATGATGTTAGAACTCCCATCGCCCATGTTTTTGACTAAGATTTGGTGTGCATGCACGGGGGTATTTTCTAAGAAATGTTTTTCCATACTGCTGAGTTGAATCCCAAAATCCCGACTTAGAGCGGTGCTGTCCATGTTTTTTTGGGGGTAGAATAAAAGAGTGCCCATGTTTTTGACAAAACTTTGGGCGTTTTTAATGGTGTGTAGTTGGTTGATGTCCTGCAGGGCGAGCACCACCACGCCATTAGCCTTACGGGCTTGGGTGATCAAAGTGTTAATGTGTTCGTTGAGGACTTCATTTTGCGCATAACTTTTAAATTCATCCACAAAGAGCAAAAAGCCTTGATTGCGTTGCAAGGCTAGGTGGAAAATCTTATAAAAAATGTAGTAAGCCAATAGCCCTAAATCTTTGGGGTTGGGCGAGATGGCATCCATGTTAATGGTTGTGATGGGGGTTTTAAATTCTAGACTATCCTCAAGGGCGTTAAAAAGGGGATTGTTTAAGTAGGGCTCTAGACTTAAAGAGAGTTTGGGGGTGTGGGTTAGGGCTTCTTTAAAATCTTGGAGATTAAAACTTTGGGGTGGCAAAGTGGCATAGAGGCTTTTGAGGGCCTTTAAAATGGCGTTGTGTTCTTGAATGTCGGTTTGGTGGGGCGAGCTTAAGGGGACATTAAGCATAGCGGCATAAAAGGCGTGCAAAAAGTCTTGGTTTTGTTGGGAAAAGGGCAGGGATAAGGGGTTGATAGCAAATTGATCGCCAGAGTTGTAAGTCCCACCAAAATAATGTGTGTAAGAAAAGAGGCCGTAAGCGCGATCGAGGGCTAAGATGTTGAGGTCGGGGTATTTGAGCGCGCTCATCATCAAAAAGCCCATTAAGGTTGTCTTGCCCGCCCCCGTGGCACCGATGATCATGGTGTGCCCATTAGCCTTAAGTGTGCTGTGGGCTTGGTATCTGACCTCTTGGTTGTGGAAGTTAAACAAATAGGGCGAGTGATCCAAGTTTTTAAACACGCTTAATGGCATAGGCCCCCATGAGTTGCTTTTAAACCCCCGATTGGGTTTTTCAAACACGATGAGGCACGCTAGGGCTTGGGTACTTTGGTGGCGCAAACGGGGGTTGAGATTCAAACGCCCTGGAAAAAAGGAAAAGTAAGCGGGTTTGAGCCCCAAAGTTTCCACCACTGCGATCAAATGTTCGTTAGAGAGTAGGCTTAAAACCTCTTGGGTTTGCTGGTTGAGGATGTCTAAATTAGAGTTTTTAAGGATGATATTCAGGGTACATTTTTGCAAACAAAGCCGTTTGGCTTTGATGAGTTCATGGTAGTTTTGCAACTCGGCGCGCACAAGGGCACTCCAGCTCAAGCGGATTTTTTCTTGCACAAAGCTTAAGGATTCGGGCAAACCCAAAGGCTCGATAGAAAAGATAATTTCTAGTTCTTTTTCTTGGTGCAAGAGGGTGGAGAGGGCAATGGATGTGATGGTTTTGCTCCCATAGGCCTTTACCCCTAAGATACGCTTATAAGTGAGCGTACCATTGTGATCTTGGATGTAATAATCTTTGTGGAAGTGCAGATTGGTCGCAATGTAGCTATCTTCCAAAAAGCCCAAGCTAGGTTTAAGGGGCAAATCCACCCCATTGATGAAGCGGGCATAAAAATTGAGGGCTTGGGTGGAGCTTAGTTGGGTGGGCTTGAAGTCTTTGAGGGCATGGGTAATTTGGGCGATGTTTTGGGTGAGCAGAGAAACTTTATGGGCGTAGCTTTCTTGCGGGTGGCTTTTTTCTGTGGAAGTGGTGAGTTTTAATTTTTTCTTTTCAAAAAATCCCTTGATGGGGTTGGTGGTGGTTTCCAAAATAAGGTAATAGGTATTTTCATAAATGTCCTTGCTTTCAAAGTGGTTGATGATGGTTTGGGCATAGTGGTTGTTAAGTTGCTGGTTTTGCTGGAGTTGCACTTTTTGGCGTTGGGTATAGATTCTGAGCACCACGCCTTGGAGTTGTTCTAAGGCGTTTTTCTTGTGATCAAAATAGCTCTCCAAGTCCTTAGCAAGCATTGCCGTTGCGCTCAGGCCCTCAATTTGCAAAATCCCCACTAATTGCTCTTGTTTGGTGAGCAAAAAATGCGCATCGTATAAACCTAAAATATTATTTTCCTCCGCCAAAGAATAGACTTTAGGGAGCGCGCCTAAGAAAAGGTCTAGGGTTTTATCGCGTAAAAATTGCCATAACTCATTTAGCATGTGGCAGTTATCTAGGGTGTAGGAGACTCAAACAAGCACACCCTAACAATAGAAAATCTGCAAAATTAGTTATTCTTGGCTAAAGAAACTTTGGCAGGTGTGTTTTGCAAAGTGTTGTAAGCTTGTTGGAGTTGCCAAAGGGTTTGCATGCGATCGGGAATGTAGCTTTTATTCCAAGTTTTGGGGTCTAGGATATTCAAATGGTTTTGATTGACCTTATCCTCAAAGCTCAGTTTAGGATTTTCACCCGTACCTAAAATCTCTAAAGCCTCCTGAGGGCTAAGTTCAGTGCTCTGTAGAGAGAGTTGCTCAAAACCCTCATAAAGCTGGTTAAAATCCGCATTTTCTAGGCGTAAAAACGCACCCACATCGATCAGGGCTTCTCTTTCAGCTTCGCCTAAAATCCCATCGCTATAGGCTAAGACCAATAAAAATTCCACCAGCTTCACGCGTTTTTTATATTCGCCATGCGCTAGCTCTAAAAACTGGGTGCAAAGACTCTCGAGGCTTGGCATGTCTTCACTGGCATAAAGTTTTTTGAGGTCCTCTAAGTTTTTAGTCTCCGTGCCCATTTGGCTTAAATCTTTTAAGAAAATCTCCAATAGGGCATCAGAGAGGGCGTTAGCATTGACCTTGCGTCCAAATTGGGCTATCAATCTCACCACCACTCCCTGTTCGCTAGATTTCAAAATATCTAGAGGGTCGGGCAAGGTGTAAATCTCGGGGACTTTCTCCACAGGCTCTACGCTAGGGGTGGGGAAACTCTTTAAAGGATTTTTCAAATACTCCTGCAGGGTGTAATATAAGTAAATCAACACCACCGCTACACCCACAATTAAAATCACTTCCATACAATCATCCTCTTATCATAAATTGGCATCATCTTGTTTTTGGTGCGTTTTGCGGTAACTTCTCTCCGTTGTGGCTTGGATCAAGCGTCGCTTCTCCTCTTTCTGTTTATTTTTCAAATCCATTTGGCGTTCATAGCTTCTTTTGAGTTGCTGGATATAGTCTTCCCGCTTTTCTGGGGATTGGAAAGAAATGGGTTTGATGAGCAAAATAAAGGCTAGGAAGAAAAAAATCATCAAGGACAATTCACCCGAATCCTCTCCATTGAGCAAATACCAAGAGAGGCTGATGATGCTTGCAAAGATGATTTTTAATCCTGTTTTCAAGGGAACTCCTAGATAAAACTAAAGGGGTTCGCGTGTGTGTCTAAACCTAGGGTCTGCTTGTTGGTTTCGCCCAAAGCTAACAAGGCTAATTGGGGCAAGAATAAAAGACTGGTGTTGTCATGATCGCGTTGGTAGAGCTTGGAGGCTTTTTGTGCCAAAGTGTCGAGCATGTGGAATTGGCTAAGAGAGGTAGTGAGCAAAAAATCCACGCCTAGATCGATGGCCTCATAGCGGATACTGGCAGATTGCTTGAGGGCTAGAGGCGTATCAATTTCTAAAAGATGGGCATAGGACTGGGTGGCAAAAAGGGGCGTGTGGCATTTTAAAGAAAGCCGATCAAAGAGCGCATTGTAATGGGTGGGTTGTGCCAAATGGTAGCCCCCAAATAGAGCCGTGCTAAACCCGGTAAAAATGGAGTGGCTTGCAAAACCCTCTAGGTCTAAAAAATCTGTACTCAAAAGGTCGTTGAGATAGGCCATTTGTGCTTCTGGGTGGTATTGCAAACCATGGGGAGCTAGGATTTTTTGGATTTTCTCTTGCCATTCAGGGCTTTCATCGAGAATTTTTTTAGCATAAAGGGCATTGGCATAGGAATCTTCATCGCAAAATAAAAGTGTTGCACCGATCTGGTGGGCTAGGGCTAAATTGTAGCCCTGCGCGCCCAAAAACTTTTCTAAATCCCCAAAACGCCCCCAATACCCCCCATCAAAACAGCAAGTAAGCTCCACAAATTCCACTTTCAAACGGCTTAATAGAGCGCGCGTACTCTGCAAGAGGGGGGCACTATTAAAGAGTTTTTCATACCCATTAAAGATCAAAAAAGCAACTTGGGTACTAGGGGGGGTTTGTTTGGGTGGAAAGGCGTATTTTAAGGCTAAATTCTTGCCCACATGCGCCCATGTGTTGTTGGCAATGGGGCAGGCTGAGCCATGGGTTAGCATTTTTTGCAGATCATAGATGGCTTCATCAAGGCGATCACTGGGGGGGTAGAGATAGTTTTTGAGGCTCACAAAGTGCATCACGCCATACTTGTCATGGGCGATGCTTTGCAAGAAATCCCTAGCGCGGGTGGGGTAGCGATTCATCAGCCATCTAACATACAAGAAAAAGCCATCCCCATAGTAGCCCGCTTGCTTTTTGGGTGTGATGAAATTAATATTGGTGTATTTAGCCAACTCGCTCTGCTCGCTTGCAGTCAAAAAGGGCGCGCTTTGCAAGAAAGACTGGTATTGGCTTAGAATGGCAGTTTCATCCATGAGGAGGTCTTTAAGGGCATATTCAGCCGCTAAAGGCTCTAACACCCACTCAACAGAGAAGCGTTCTACTAACTCAGAGATGGGGAGATTCTCAAAAATGGCAACTTGGTTGATCTTAAGCCCCAAATGGGTTGCATCATAGCCAAAATCGGGGAAGGGGATGTGTTCGAGCACATCTTTTAAACGCCAATCAGGGAGATATTCTACGATGCAGAGCGGGTAGCTAGGGTTATACTGGTTTTTGGCATCAAAGCGGAACACCCGTATCTGCAATTTTAAAATACTCATTTAGGACCTTTATCTTGCAAGGACTGAATCGCTTGCTGGTTTCTAGGATCGGAGAGGAAGGCATCTTTGGAGCTTTGGAGTTGCTCGGTGGTGTTATCTGTAAAGAGCATGGAGGGGTCGCATCGGTTAAACAACACCACATTCGAGTCGTTCTTATCCTTGATGATGATTTGCACAATCCCACTGAGTGCGATCTTGACCGTGGTTTCGATATTGTCTCCCAAACCCGCCTCAAAACTAATTTCTGGGGTTTCTCTATAGATTTTCAGGCTTTCAAAGGTGTAGCCTGCCAGCACAAAGAGCACAAACGCCCCAAAACTCTCTAAAAGGTCTTGGGGCAAGAGGGGTTCAAAGCGCACCTTAGAGAGATCGCAAAAGATGCTAAAATTAACGCGGTTGTGGTGCAAAAAATACAGGCAATCCCGGCAGTGTTGGTCTGTCATGGTATTGTATTTTTGCAACAAATCCATTAAAGCAACCTTTCAAATTCCTCTAGCATTTTTTCCACCTCGCCCATGCCAATTTGCCAAAACTCCTGATGCCCGATGTCAAACCCAAACATCCCCACCAGTTCCTCGGGGCTTTGACTCCCACCCTTGCTTAAAAAGGTGGTGTAGGTCTCTACAAAGGCCTGTTTGTCTTTGGGGGTACTCTTTTGGCGGTAGAGTCCAAAGAGTGCCAAGACGAGTAATTGCCCGTAACTATAGGAGTAACAATAAAAGGGCGAATGGATAAAGTGGGGAATATAACTCCACCAACGGGCGTAATTCTTGCTGAGTTTCACGCTTTTGCCAAACATTTTGGCGTTTTCCTCTTGCCAAATCTGATCAAAGTCTTTGACCTTGAGTTCTTCCTCGGTAGCATGGATACGGCGTTCAAAATTGGTCATCACCACTTGCCTAAACATGGTGGAGAAAATATCCTCCAATTTGCCCGCATAAATGCCCCGCAATTCTTTTTTGTCCAAGTCTTTTTTGAGACTCTCAAATAGCAACATCTCCCCAAATACCGAAGCGGTTTCAGAGGTTGTCAGCGGGGTATTGGTGTTCAGATAACCCACTTGTTTGCTGAGTTCTTGGTGGATCATGTGCCCAAACTCATGGGCGATGGTGAAAGCTGAACGCCGGTTGCCCGTAAAGTTGAGCAAAACATAGGGGTGTGCGCTGGGCACGGTACTATCGCTGAACGCCCCACCTCTTTTATCCGGTCTGGGGTGCGAATCGACCCAACCCCCATCAATGCCTTTTTTGACAATCTCATAAAATTTAGGTGAAAAGTCTTTGTAAGCCTTCAAAACAAGGTCTAAGGCTTCTTTGTAGCTAATGGGGGTTTCTTTGTCATTGATGGGGGCATAGCGATCGTAATCTTTGAGCTTGTAGCCCAAAATCTTAGCCTTGCTTTTGTAGTAACGATGTACCAAGCTATAATTGGCATTCACAATCTCTAGCATGCTATCCACGCTCTCTTGGGAGATTTGGTTACCCAAGTGCCTAAAGGTTTCGGGCTTATCATAGTGGCGTAATTTGGTATCAATATGCAAATCTTTGCGCACCATGTTAAGCACATAGGTGAGCACCAAGCTATTTTTTTTCAAAGACTTGGTTAGGGCTTTCTGGGCTTTTTTGCGCAACTTGCGGTTGGGATTGTGCAATTCGGCTAAAATTTCCTCCTCGCCGATCATTTTGTTTTCAAAGGGGATTTTTAGCGAAGTGATGACTTGATCGAAAAGCTTAGAAAAAGCATCCACGCCCACGCTAGAAGTGGCTAATAAAACTTTCTCTTCAGGCAGGCTCAACATGTGGGGCTTTTGGCGCAAGAGCAAGCGCAGGAAGTAGGCGTATTTGGGGGTTGCGCTAATAATCGCCTCTTGTTGTGTGTCCTCTAGGGCGCAAAACTCATTTTCAACAAACAGGAGATGTTGTGCCATATCCGCACAGATGAGCTGGTATTTGGAATAAAGATCACTGCGTTTGGAATCGCTAGCAAAGATCAAAAAGACATAGACCATTGCGCGCGAAATCCCTTCACTCAAGTTTTCATAATCTTCTAGCACCTTTTTAAAGGCACCGGGTTCTAGCTTAGCAAAACTTTGGGCGTGTTTTTGCTCAAAGGTCTTGACTTTTTTATCCCACTCTTTCAAGTGCTTATCCAAGGCTTCTTGGTCTTTGAATAATGCGCTCAAATCCCAGTGGTGTTCTAAATCTTGGTTTTTTAAGGTTTTGTCCATTTCTTTGGTTTGGGTTTTAACATGGCTCACGGGGTACTCCTTATGGTGATTGAATTTGGGGGCTATTTTAGCATGGATTTTAGAGGTGTTGCTAACATAATCTAAGGATTTTACCACTTGCAATGGCAAACTCTACTTAAAGACGTGTTATAATCCCCCTAATATTTAAGACCAAAGGACGCAAGATGAAAGCAAGACAGGTTATTTTGTTGGGCATGTTTTCTAATATGGTGTTATTTGGGGCATGTAGCGTTTATGAGAATACCGATAGCTCCAAGAAACCTCCAGCCAGCAAACATATAGAAGAAAAAAAAGAGCTAGAAAAACCCAAAGAACACCCCCTCCCCAAGCCCCCTAAACCCAAAGAACCCGCTCCCAAACCCCCGCTCCCCAAAGTCGTTCCAACGCCTCCGCCCAAGCCCACCCCCCCCCCACCCAAGCCAGAAACAACCCAAACCCCCAATAATCAGGTGATTGTGATCAATTCCAGTCGTTTTTTAATAGGCTATGGTGTGGCGGACATCAAAAGCACGGCAAACGACGATTTGGATGATAAAGAGGATGCGTATTTCAATGCCAGACGCATGCTCACTTTTTCGATTTACAAAAAGTTTAGCCAAGTTTTGGACAAATACCACCTCAAATCCGATAATCTTAAAAATATCTTGCTCTTTAGCATTGATAAAGCCATTGACAGCATGGATATTTACAAAGAGAAAAAATATGTTGTGTTGCCCCATTACCGCAAAGTCTTAGCATTGTTTTTGGTCGATAGCAGTGTTTTAGAACGTATCCGCCAAACCGTGCGCGCACAATACAATTTCACCAACGAACAACGCGCCGTGATCGATCGCTTGATCTACACTATGCAAAATGAGGACACACTCCACTAATTTCATTCACATGCTTGGCACATGTTGGCACATTTTCATTCACATGTGAATGAAAATGTGAATGAAACAAGTCAAAACAGCTCTTTTGAGGCCACAAACAACCCATATTGGCACATATACATGTGCCAATATGTGATTTAAAAAACCTTTCTATTCACATGCCCTAAGCCCCAACCCAACACACTTAAAGAGCTCTCATTCACATGTTCACCTGCCCTACTACTATTGCTAAATTTTATAATACATGCTAAAAACCCCACAAGCCCAAAGATAGATTGCAAATGTGGATGGTCGTTATCCACTAAAAATTAAAATGGATTTTGATGACTAACCTTTTCGCACAGATCTTCGGCCAAGTTACCACTCGCACGCTAAAGCCCACAAGCTTAAAGCTAAGCGTATAGTTACCTAGCATTAGCATGGTGTACTAATACCCACTCCGTTGGGGTAGGGAACATGAGACTCCTAAGTGAGCTGGTTTGAAACCATGATCTGCTAAAGTTAGAATCCCCTAACTTTAGTTATCTGGAGTATGCCGATCCGAGGGGTTTTGAAAGATTAAAAGGCGATAGTGAGAACCTGTCCGTTTATAGCACTCTGTAAATAAACCATTTAATTGAACCTAACAGAACAATCTTTAAGAATCAAAGGAGATTAGCAAGGAACTTTAAAGTTTATCTGATCTTAAGGCTTTATAGGGGGCAAAATCTGCTCCAGGCTCTAGATGGAATCTAGTATAAAGCTGGCGACAAGACCATCAAAGCATGGGTTCTAGCTAAAAATTCCACACATAATTACTATAGAGGACCAAGCTTCTTTGGAATGTAACACCAGAAACCCCGCTGGGCGTTACAGAGCGGAAATAGTAGTTGCGCACAATGGGAATTTTTAAACCAAATTCAAAGCCTTGGTGCTTGGTTACATTGGCCCGCACCCCAAAGCGCAAGGGGATTTGGAAATAACTAAAATTAATGCTGGTTCCGGGGTATTTAGTGAGACTTTCAACAAAGCTAGCCCCGCTATTATTCCAAGAGCTCCCCGCAAAGGCGATGCCCATAAAAAACCCGGTTTGAATCTCGCGCGTGTTGATAAAATTAAAGAGGTAATCCACACCCACGCCATAGACATTGTTATTATAGCGCGCACCATTGAAGGTCGGGTTGTCATAGCCATAGTCATAAAAAGCATAGACTCGAAACCCATTGCGTTTTTCTCTCTTGCCCAAAAAGAACTTATAGCCCCCCTCCATACTAAAACCATACATGTTACTTTGTCCGGAGGTATATAAGTTAAACCCAAGCGATCCGGTGATCGTGGTTTTAACTAGGGCATACTGCAAACCCGCAGACACATAAAACCCCCTTTTTTCAGCTAAAACAACACTCCCTATCAATAACAACCCACAACAAACTAATTTTCTCAACACTTTTCCTTAAAAATCAAAATTGCCTTGCTTGCCCTTATTCATGCTCGCATGTACACTCTGCACGAAATTTTGGCGATCTGCACACTCCAAGACCAGTTCGCATGGCAAACACGAGTCTAATCCCTTGCGCTCTTGGCAGGCTCTAATTTTAGCACACCAGCTATCTAATTCCGCCTCAAAATCGCGTTCCACCTAAAAATCCCCCAACGCTTCCATCTCGACTTTGGAGCCCAAAAAGCATGCACTCTTGGCATGCAAGCTCTCTAATTGCTGATCTAAAAGTCTTTGCCCCCCCCTAAGCAAGGCTAACCCCCCGGCTTGCTCGATCACAAAAGCCAAAGGATAGACCTCAAAGAGTTGGCGTAACTTGCCCTTGGGCGCATCTTGAGTAGCCGGATAGCAAAACAACCCCCCTTGTTTGCTCAACAAGTGATGCACATCAGCAACCATGCTCCCGCTATAGCGCAAGCGGTAGCCTTGCTTAAAAAAATGATCCAAAAAGACACGGTATTGCGGGCTAAAATACTCCCAACTCCCCCCGGGGGCGATGTTTTTACCCTTATCTTTCAAAGTCAAATGACCTTTGAATACCCAAGTTTGGCTTTCCTCGTGATAAAGATAATGCCCGACCTCTCCAGTTGTGGCGACCACTAATTCTAACTTAGCTCCATAGAGGATATAAGCCCCCATTTGCAAGGTGTGCGCCACTTGTTGATTAGCAAAACCCAAGGGTGTATGCTCATAAATGGCAAAAATACTCCCCACTAAAAAATTAGACCCCACCACGCTAGAACCATCTAGAGGATCAAAGGCGACTAAGTAGCCTTGGGAGTCAGATTTATAGCGTGCCTCGCTCTGTTCCTCACTCATCACACCCCCCACACATGCCAAACCCAAAAAGTGATCACTAATGAGATGATCCACCAGCACATCTAAATCAAGTTGCAAGTCGGCTGTGGGGTTTTGTTGCTGGGTGTAGTGGGGGTCTGTTTGCTTGATGAGGCGATAAACTTTAGGGGCTAGCTCTTGGAGAGCTTTTAATAACTGCTCTTTTGTGGTTGTGTCCATGTCAAGCCTTAAAATCTGAATTTGTAGTATAATTCTAGCATGGAATGTGTAGATTTGAATAGCGACATCGGCGAGGGCTTTGGAGTCTATAAAATGGGCGATGATGAGGCGATTTTAGAATGCGTTAGCAGTGCCAATGTCGCTTGTGGCTGGCATGCTGGCGATGCGCTGATCATGGAGGGTGTTGTTCAAAGTGCCCGGGCTTTAGGCGTGGGTTTGGGCGCGCATGTGGGCTATCCAGACTTGCTAGGCTTTGGGCGGCGCAAAATGGAGATTAGCCCCAAAGAAGCTAGGTGTTACACCCTCTATCAAATCGGTGCGCTAGAGGCTTTTGCCAAAAGTTACGGGTCTACCCTCCAACATGTCAAGTTGCATGGGAGTTTTTACCACCAAGCCACTAACGATCCTAACTTGGCCCGTGCGATCTTGCAGGGTGTGGCGGATTATAACCCCAATCTCATTGTGCTCACCTTGAGTCAAAGTTTGATGGCTATAGAGGGGCAAAAAATGGGGCTAAAAGTGGCTGAAGAAGCCTTTATTGATCGGCATTATCAAGCCAATGGGCAATTAGTGCCTAGATCCCATCCCCAAGCACTGATTAGCGATGTAAATTGTGCCCTGGAGCGCGCTTTAAAGATGATCACCGATTGCAAGGTAAGCACTTTGGAGGGCGTAGAGATAGATATCAAAGCACATTCTTTATGCATACATGGGGATCACCCCAAGGCCTTAGAATTTGCCAAACAAGTGCGTACCGGGTTAAAAAAACATGGCATCGCCATCCAGCCCCTAAGATCGATCTTAGGACTTCCCCATTAAAACGCGGTCGTTCTTATGGGGTGTGGCTTTTTTTAGCGCCACTGCTGCCATTGGTCCGGGCTTTTTGACCCAAAGCGCGCAATTCACTCAAGAATTAAAAAGCTCTTTTGTAGCCGTGATTGTAGTTTCCATCATCGCCTCTTTGATCGCCCAAATCAATGTTTGGCGTGTGTTGGGCATTTCCCAACAAAGAGGGCAGGATGTTGCCAACACCTTACTACCCGGTTTGGGGCATTTTTTAACCTTTCTTATCACACTGGGGGCTTTGGCTTTTAATATTGGGAATGTGGGCGGAGCAGCTTTGGGGTTACAAGCATTAGTGGGGCTGGACTTAAAAAGCGGTGGGTTGCTCAGTGCCTTACTAGCGATCCTGATTTTTTTATCCAAGAGTGCGGGGCATTTGATGGATCGCGTGGCACAGATTTTAGGCGTGTTGATGATCATCTTGATCGCCTTTGTTGCGTTTTTCACCCACCCACCCATCGCCCAAGTAGCCAAAGAAACCCTCTTCCCTAGCCATTTTTCAATGACCGCCACCATCACGCTCATTGGGGGGAGTGTGGGGGGGTATATTGTCTTTGCCGGGGCGCACCGCTTAATTGATTTGGGCGTTGTGGGGGAAAAAAACCAGACTCAAATGGATCGCGCCGCTTATCTGAGCATCGGGGTTGCTGCTCTTGTGCGTGTCTTGTTATTTTTGGCGGTGTTGGGCGTAGTGCAAAGCGGGCATATGCTCAACCCAGCCAATCCAGCCGGGAGTGCTTTTGGGGTGGCTTTGGGCAGTTTGGGTTATAAAATTTTTGGACTGGTATTTTTGGCTGCTAGCTTGACCTCCATTGTGGGTGCTTCTTATACCAGCGTGTCTTTTTTAAAAAGCTTTGTTTGGGTGCAAAAACACCAAAGGGCTTGTGCCTTAATTTTGATCAGCCTCTCGACCTTAATTTTTATGGTGATTGGCAAGCCCGTGGCGTTACTGATTTTAGCTGGGGCCCTCAATGGACTTGTTTTGCCCATCACGCTAGCTGTGGTGTTGGTAGCAGGTTACCAACCCTGCATTGTGGGCACTTACAAGCATTCTATCTTCTTAGCGGTGTTGGGCTGGGTGGTGGTGGGCTTGAGCGTGTATTTGGGTGTTCTCTCGTTTAAGCCCTTGGTTTTAATGTTTAGCTAGGAGTTGGTTGTGGAAGGTGTGGTTTGCCGTGCTTATGGGGAAAGTGCATTATTATTAGAGTTTGGCTCTGAGATTACGCCCCAAATCAATGCCCAAGTCAGGCAGGCTGGTCTTGTCATTGAACAAAAAGCCATTCAAGGTGTGCTAGAAGTGGTGGGGGCTTATGCTAGCCTGCTGGTGATTTACGATCCGCTTGTTTGCTCTTATGCACGCTTGGAAGAAGAGCTACAAAATTTAGAGCTAGGCATACCTAGTCGCCGTCGCCCAGAAGAACAAGTTTCTTTGGTGTCCATCCCCACATGCTATGAATTGGGCTTGGATTTAGAGTTTGTGAGCACGCACACACATTTAAGTCCAGCGCAAATTGTCCAAAAGCACAGCGGGCGGGATTACTTGGTCTATATGCTGGGCTTTTTGCCCGGGTTTGCTTATTTGGGCGGGCTAGACCCCAGTTTAGCTGTGCCCAGATTAGCCCAGCCTAGAGCAGAGGTTGCCCCGGGGTCTGTGGGGATTGCGCACGCCCAAACCGGGATTTATCCGCTCAAATCCCCGGGGGGTTGGCAGATTATTGGGAAAACACCGCTTAAACTCTATGATCCGCATAAAAATCCCCCCGTGTTGCTCCAAGCCGGGGATTATGTGCGCTATGAGCCCATTTCTTTAGAACAATACCAGCAATTAGAACACCAGATCGCACAAGGGGGCTATGAGCCCCAACGCACACAAATTGGGCGGGGGGATTTGCATGTCTAGTATCCGGGTTTTGCAAGGGGGGTTATGCACCACTATCCAAGATTTGGGGCGTTTGGGTTATGCGCGCTTTGGGATTCCTGTAGCGGGGGTGATGGATGAATTTAGCGCAAGTGTGGCTAACTTTTTGGTGGGCAACCCTAGAGAATATGCTCTTTTAGAAATGCACTACTTGGGGGCATGTTTGGAGTTTTTAGAACCGATGCACATTGCCATTGGGGGGGCTAATCTTAGTCCCAAGATCAATGATTGTGTGGTTTTTAATTGGGAGTCTTATGCGATCAAACCCGGGGATATTTTGAGCTTTGGGATGCCCCAATCGGGTGTATGTGCCTATGTAGCCTTCTCAGGAGTGCTAGATGTGCCTAGCGTGCATGGGAGCAAATCAACCTATATGCATGCCCAAATGGGGGGATTTTTGGGGCGCAAATTGCAAAAGGGGGACTTGTTAAGCGTGCGGGTGCGTGTTGAGAATAAAAAGCGTCATTTGGCCGAACATTACCGCCCCCTTTATCATACCCATGCCTCTTTGCCCGTGATCTTAGGGCCTCAAGATTTTTATTTTAGCAAGCAGATAATCCGCCAATTTTGCCAAACCCCCTATCAACTTAGCAGGGGTGATCGCATGGGTATCTTCCTAGAAGGATTGCCTCTAGAGTGGTGTGGGCATGCAGAAATCATCTCCGAACCCTTGGTGATGGGGAGCGTGCAAGTTCCCTTCAATGGAAAACCCATTGTGTTGATGGCTGATCGGCAGACAATGGGGGGTTACCCTAAGATCGCCACGCTCACTAAGGAAAGCTTGGTTACCCTAGCCCAAATGCGCCCACGCGATGAGGTGCATTTTGTTCCCTATAGCATCGAACACGCCCAAGAGAGATACCACGCCTTTTACCAGCATTTAGAACATATTATGGCAAGTTTGGCATAAATGTTTTCATTCTATAATTTGGCGATAAACTAGGAGGAACGATGTTTTTCAAATGGCGCTCATCTCAGGTGACACACAAAAAGGCCCCTCTCAATCTTAATTGGCTTGTCCCTTACAAGGATTTAGGGCGTTTGGAGATCAAAGATCTTTTGGCGCAGAATCGAGTGTCTTTGCTCATGGCGTTTGTGCCCGCTACTTTGCCCTTTAACCAAGTGGTGCAGACACTTGAAAATCAGTTTTCTAGCGTTCCGGTGCGCTTTGTTATCCAAACTGCGGGGCAATTAGGTGGCTCACACCAAGATTTTTATAACCTGCACCAATCTGAGCAAATCCTCTTGCACCTCTTTGGCTCTAGCATCATCGAGCAAATTGAAACTTTCATGGTGGATACCCTCTGTTCTGACTTGCAAAGGGGCGAAGTTAGCATGGACATTGACACACGCAAGGATAAGATTAAAGAACAGATCGAACAACGGGTGCGCCCACACATGCATGTTGATCCCGCTGATACCTTTATTTTGAACTATTTTCCGGGCTTGAGCGCATCTGAGAGTTTCTTTTTAGAAGCTTTTGTAAAATCCAATGTTCCTTTGAGCCACTTGGTGGGGGGGAGTGCCGGGGGCAAACTAGATTTTAAAGAGGCAAATTTAGCCTTGAATGGCAAAATCAGCGCACATGAGGCAGTCTTGATCTATTGTAAATTAGCTAAGGGTTATTATTATGATATTTTCACCACACATAATTTTGAAAAAACCCAAACTTCTTTTTTAATCGGGGAGTGCAACCCAGAATTACGGCAGGTCAAATCCTTTTTAATCCATAACGAATTAGTGCCCGCGCTTGATGCGATCTGTACACATTTTAATTGCATCCCTAACGAATTGCCCAAAATGATGGCAGACTACACCTTTGCGGTGGAGGTAGGAGGACAGATTTTTATCCGTTCGGTGGGGAGTTTCAATGAGGACAAAAGCATTCGATTTTTCTGCGATCTTTACTTTGGGGAAACCTTGCTCTTAGTCAAGGCTGGGGATTTTGTCCAAAGCACGCACCGCAAGTTCCAAAATTTTATGCAAGGGCGACGGGCTTTAGCCATTTTAGCCAATGATTGTATCTTGCGCCGTGTGAATAATCAACAGAGTTTATCCCAATTCAAAGAATTTGATAACTGCCCCATTAGTGGTTTTTCCACCTTTGGTGAGGTTTCCCAAAACTTGCACCAAAACCAAACCCTCACGGCTCTATGTATTTTCGAGGGCAATCCTAGTAAGGAGGCCAGCAAGGGATTTTTCGTCAATTTCAGAAACACCCTTTTTTATTACGAACAGATCAAGAGCAACCGTTTAAATAAAACCCTTGCGATTAAAGACACGCTCTTGGAGCAATACGAGGGCTATAACCAGATTGTAGGGGCTAATAATTCCTATCTCAAAGAGATCGCCACAAAAGCGAGTGCCAATAATGATTATGTCAATGCGGTTAAAGAAGAGGTGTTGAAGTTACAAAGCTCAATGGCGACACTCAAAAACCTTTCCAATACCCTTTCCTCAATTGTGGGCACGATTGATGGCAATATTTCAGAGGTCTCTACAGCTCTACAAAAGATCGATCGCGTGTCTTACCAAACTAACTTGCTTGCCCTCAATGCCGCCATAGAAGCTGCACGCGCAGGCGAACATGGGCGTGGGTTTGCGGTGGTGGCTGATGAAGTGGGCAACTTAGCTAATGGCGTGCAACAGCGCTTAGAGGAGATCGGCGTTACTTTTTCCTCCATGAATGGGGCGGTGAAAAACATTGAGGATTCTTCTAAAGCGGTGTTGGATTCAGCCAATCAAAATAATGTGAGCTTAGATGAGCTCAATAAAGCGGTGGTGTCCCTAGAAGATCAATCCCAAGAAATGGAGCAGATTGCCCAAAAGAGTCTGCAAGACATCGCCCACATTCAAGATCAAATCGAGCAAATTAAAGATCACATCGCCAAAAATAAAGAATTAATCCGCAAGCTTGTTTTTGCTTAAAATTGAGACTTAAAATGCACTGGGGCTAGCGGTGCTAGACCCCTTGACTCTCTCTGGCTAATATGAACAATTTTTAGATGCCTACCCCACCCAACCTTGAGAAATTGGGAGAAAAAAGGCTTGCTAAAACCCAACAATTACACAAAAGGCGGTGATCGTAGATACAAGCTAGATAGCCTAAAAACACAATGTCAGGTTAAGCGTTTAGTGCTCACCCATAAAGACCGCTTTGGTGCGGAGTTGGTGTTTGCTATCTGTGAGGCTAAAGAGGTGGAGGTGGTTACCATCAATCAGGGTGATGAGAATGTCTGTTTTACTAAAGAAACTACGGCTATGCCTTGTTTTGAGGAGGAGTTAGACAAAGATGTGTTAGAGATTATTGCCGTATTCTCCGCTAGACTTTATGGAGCACGCTCTAAGAAAAACAGACAACTTTTAGAGCAAATGCAAGCGGTGGTAGAGAAATAGTAGAATGTCAAAAGCTACGCTTTTGCCCCACAAGATTGAACTAACCCCAAACATAAGGCTAAGACTCACTTTAAAAAGACTTTTGGCTGTGCTCGGACCTTCACGCATTTAAACCTAGCCTTAAGACTTGTTCTAGTTGTGGCAATATTAAAACCACTTTGAAATTGAGCGAGCGGGTGTATCAGTGCGAGGCGTGCGGTGTTGTCTTGGATAGAGATTTTAACGCTAGTGTTAATCTAGTCCAGCACTTAGCAGGTAGAGATTCTACCGAATTTACGTCTGCGGACACAGCCCCGCACGCGGGGTCCCCGGCTCTGTTAAGCGATTTGGCAACAAATCGCCTAGCAACCAGAATGGTGAAACAGGAATACAACAGAAACCAACTGCCTATTCTCTATAATTTTTTTAAGTTTATAAGATTTTATGTGGTTTTATAGGTTTGTAAGAACGGCTAGTTACGCGCTCCTTAAGCCACTCTTTATTTTTATTTCCCTAGAATAACCCTTTTATTTCTATAAAAAGGATCGCCATGTCCAACTTCGCTAGCTTTGTGCGGGGGGGGGGGGGGGGGGGAGAAAAAATTGGTGGTTTTTTTGCCCCCTTTTTGTGGGGGGGATGTTTATAAATGTTTAAAGATGTTTTGTGTGTGG
>NZ_VKGC01000014.1:0-36110 GCF_007280785.1 Helicobacter mehlei | reverse complement strand
AGGCAGTGCAAGCCCGCCAAGCTAGAGAAGAGGCTAAGGCACAAGCCCAAAGGCTAGAGGCGCAAAAGCAAGCCCAAGACTACCAAAAGACGCTTGGGTTTTTCTCTCCAAGATAGCCACAAACTCACCAAAGCCAAATCGTTAATCTTGCGCCCCCAAAGTTTAACCATCCCTTTAGGTTCAAATCCTCAATGAAGATAGTAGTATTGTTTGGCTAGTATTATTGGCTAGCTTGTAGAAAAAGTCTGTTCTGAGATTTTTAATTTTTCTATGCAATGCGGTTATTCGAGCACACCACTTCACGGCGTGTGCCCCTTTTCTTTTTAGGAAGAGATTTAGAGCAAGTACGCATTATTGGCAAATATTTAGAGAAAATAAAGGCGATGGGATTTGTGTGCCATTAGAGCAGGTGAGAAAAGTTTTTAATCCAAAGTCTATTACACACAACCCCAGTGATATTTAAGAGTGTGCGGCAACCCTCCGCTTAGCTTTAAGCTTGTGGGCTTTTGAACCCTCTATGATAGGTGTATTTTACCATTACAAATCGCACATATGGACACCTTTGCTAGTTCTTAACCCCTCTAAGAAAAACACTTTAGAGTGGTTTGTACGCACACGTATTAGACTGAATAAATTCTGGACATATGGATTGATCTCGCTCGCAAAGACACAATGCGCCAAGCCCTTAAAAGTAGCAGAAACCCCCCTCATACCTACAATTGGTTAATCGCTAGTTAGGCTTTCTAACCCAAAGACTTTTTCATGTCAATGACATATCTAAAGCGCGCGTGGGAATGCGTGAGGTTGTAATAGACTTGATCGATGTCCTTGCCCTCGACTAATTCAATCTCCGGATAAATACCATGCAGAATGGAAAAATCCATCATCTCTTGAGTTTCTTTGATTCCACCAATCAAAGAGCCATAGACTTTTTTATTGGGCTGTTTGACGACTAAATCGCTGGCGTTGATACTGGGTATTTGGTCATGGGGAGGCAAGCCCACAATGGCTAACTCCCCATTGTAAGCCAAGCAACGCACATAATCCACGAGATTATAGGGGGTGGGGATGGTGGAGATGATGAGATCCAAATTAGCACCCTTGGCGTCTTTAACCGAACTATAGTAATGTTTGGCTCCCAAGCTCAAGGCCTGCTCTTTTTTGCTCTCATTGCGCGCAAAAACGCTCACTTCTGCTCCCATAGCCAGCGCATATTTAAGTGCCATGTGCCCTAGCCCCCCAAAGCCAGCCACGCCCACCTTAGAACCCTCTGTAACCTTAGAAAACTTCAAGGGCGAATAAGTCGTGATGCCCGCACAAAGCAAGGGAGCGACCTTTTCTAAGGGTGCATCGCTAGAGACTTTAATGACATAGTCTTCATCCACTACGATGCAATTAGAATACCCGCCCATGTGGGGTTCATTATTGTGGAAGTAGTCCAAACAATTATAGGTAAAAACCGCTTTGCCATTCTCACAAACTTGTTCTTGGTGCGCAATGCATGCAGTGCATTCCCTACAAGAATTGACAAAACAACCCACACCCACTTTATCCCCGACTTTAAACTTATGGACCTGAGAACCCACTTCCTTAACCACACCAGCAATTTCATGCCCGGGGATCATCGGGTAAATGGATTCCCCCCATTCGCTATAAGCTGCATGTATATCGCTATGACAAATTCCGCAATAATGGATGTCGATCAAGACATCTTTTTCACCCAAAGCATGGCGTGTAAAAACATGTTCTTGAAATTTTCCATCTTTAGCAAAAATCGCAAAACCCTTTGCTTCAATGCGTTTCATCGCTACTCCTTATGATCAAATGAAGGCACCATTCTAGCACCAAAAGATTAAGTTTTGGTATTCTATTCCCACTTTTATACGATTTTGCAAAAGTGATGGATTTAAAATATTTTGGTTGGATAAGTTGGGCTTGGTGGGTGTTTTACAAAAGACATGTTAAAATATCCCCATGAATGTCTATGTACGTGAAGTGGATCAAAAATTACTCGAACACTTGCAGAGGGTTTCGCTCTCGATGTTCCGCAAGGGCTTTTTTAGCATTTTCAGGGGCTCTATTTCAGCCCGTCTGAGTCCTACGCGTTTTATCATCAACAAACAAAATGCCGTCTTTGATAGTTTAGACGAAGGTTCATTCATCGTTTTACAAGATAAACTTGATTACCGCTGGCAAGAATCCAGCATGGATACCCCTATACACGCCAATCTTTACAAATATTTTACAGAGGCGCGCTTTATTGCTTATGCCCGCCCGCTCCATGCCATTGCCTATTCGCTCAACCACGAAGACCTAAAACCTAAAGATTATTTAGGCTATTCCATGCTGGGGAGTAAAATTGAGATTTACGATCCTAAAAATTACAAGGACTGGCAGGATCGGGCACCGGTGGATATTTTGCACTACTTGCAAGAGAGCAAACGGCGTTTTATCTTCATTAAGGGTTGCGGGATTGTGGTTTATCACCGCGAATTACAAAGTTTGCTCAAAGTCCTTGATCTCATCGAAGGGAGTTGCCAAGTCTTGCAACTCGCCAACATGACAGATTATGAAACCGATGAGAGGTTTAATGTCTAAAGCACAGATTGATAAGGGGGGCAAAGCCCACCCAAAAAGCGTAGCTTGATGGAGGGTGAAGCCCCAGAAAGGGCACAAGCCTCAAAAATATAAAAGCACAGACTAGAGGACACCCCGGCACTTGGCTGGGGCACTTTTAGCTTAGAGTTTCGTAGCGTGTTCTTTGAGGTATTCAGCCACACCTTCGTGATTAGCCTTCATGCCTTTATCGCCTTTTTGCCAACCTGCAGGGCAGACTTCGCCATGTTCTTCAAAGAAGATCAGGGCATCAACCATGCGCAACATTTCATCTACATTACGCCCTAGGGGGAAGTCGTTGATCACAGCATGGCGCACTTTTTGGTGTTTGTCAATCAAAAAAGAACCTCTAAGAGCTACGGCGTTGTCAAATAGAACATCATAGCTCCTAGAAATATCTTTTGTAACATCAGCCACCATAGGGAAGCTAACTTGACCAATTCCACCTTTTTCTACAGGGGTGTTCTTCCAAGCAAAATGCACCACCTCTGTATCGGTGGAAACACCAATGACATTGAAACCCTTTTCGTTGAACTTTTTCACGCGGTGATCAAAGGCGATGATCTCAGAGGGGCACACAAAAGTAAAATCTTTGGGCCAAAAAAACAGCACCGCACCATTGCGCCCCAAGTTTTTAGACAACTCAAAGTGCTCATCTACTTGGTTGTTGGGCAAAATCGCAGTCGCCTTAAAATCAGGGGCTAACTTCGTAACTAACATAAAAACTCCTTTGTGTATATTTTTTGTGGATGGGCATTATAGTCTAACTGGGCTTAAATAACCATCAAGTACTTGAGCATGGGGCATTTGGTGTATAATATGGCACAATCCACGCTCTAAAGGTTGAATTTTGCGCGCCTCTAAAAAGAAACACCCCACCCCACTCAAGATTTTTTTACGCTCTTTGGGGCAACTATTTGCCCTCATCAATAGGCGAGATAAAAAAATTTTGGTGTGGCTAACCTTGATGTCCATTTTGATGTCTGTGATTGAGGTTTTTTCTATCAGTCTCATCATGCCCTTTATCACTCTAGCCAGCTCACCCAATGTGGTGCTCTCCCACCCCATAGCCCACCAAATCTATGAGGCTCTGCACTTTTCTAGCCCCTTGCACTTTGCCTTTTTCTTTAGTTTTGCCCTAGTGGGGCTTTATCTCTTTAGACTGGTCTATAGCGTGTTTTTCACCTATATGATTAGTCGTTTTTCCTGCAAGAAAGCCCATATTTTAGCCCAACGGCTTTTCATGCGCCACTTGAAACTCTCTTATTTGGAACACACACATGTCCATCTCGATCATATCAAAGACACGATCGGGAACAAAAGTTCGCGTGTGATGGGGAGTTTTAATGCGTTGTTGGGGATTTTAGCAGAACTTAGCATCATGCTCTTTTTATACACGCTCCTGCTCATCACCAACTGGAAGATGACTTTAGTATTAAGCTTTATTTTGGCGTTGCAGGTATTTTTGATCACCCGTTATATGTCTGTTTTTATCCAAAAAAAGGGGCGAGTCTCCATGACCTCAACGGTACAATCCAATAAAGTGCTCACTAAATTTTTTGGCAATTTTAAAATCACTAAACTCAAGGACAATTACAACGAGGCATATAGCCTTTTTACCGAAAATAGTCTCAAAACTGCGCGCGCCAATATCACCTACCAAACCTTGCAAATCGTGCCCAATCGGCTCTTGGAAACCATTGGGTTTAGTTTGCTCATCTTGGCTGTGGCGTATGTCTTGTATAAATATGGCGAAGCCCAAATGGTCTTGCCCATTATTTCGATGTATGCGCTGGCTCTGTATCGCATGTTGCCTTCCATTAATAAACTCCTCAACCAATACCACACGATTTTTTACAACCAGCATGCCATTAACAGCGTGTATAAAGACCTCCACAAGCCCATTTTAGAGGAGGGCAACCTGCACTTAGAATTTAACCATGCCATCACGCTCCAAAATATCAGCTTCGCCTACAAGGCCAGCCACCCCATTTTACAGAATGTCAATCTCACCATCTACAAAGGGCAAAAGGTAGCTTTTATTGGCCCTAGTGGCTGTGGCAAATCCACCCTCATAGACATTATCATGGGCATCATCTACCCCAATCAAGGGGGGATTTTTATCGATCAAGAACGCTTAAACTCTGAGAATATCCGTTCTTGGCGGCAAAAAATCGGCTACATCCCCCAAACTATTTATTTGTTTGATGGGAGCATTGCTGATAATATCGCCTTTGGTTCGCCCTTAGATGAAAAACGCGTGGTGGATGTCTGCAAAATGGCGCATATCTATGATTTTTTATGCCAGCACCAAGGTATTGACACCCCAGTGGGCGAGGGGGGGATTAATTTAAGCGGGGGGCAAAAACAACGCATCGGCATTGCGCGTGCGCTCTATGATGACCCGCAAATTTTGGTGCTTGATGAGGCAACCTCTGCCCTAGACACCTCTACAGAGACCAAAATCATGGACGAGATTTACAACATCGCCCATGGCAAAACCCTCTTGGTGATCGCCCACCGTCTCAGCACCATTGAGAGATGCGAGCTTAAAATTGATCTAAGTAAGCCTGCTGGGTGAGTGTGTTCAAATCCAAATTAGCAAAATGGCTGATGTAAGCCTTGGGCAATAAAGCTTGCAAAGTGGGGTTATTGTAGCCCAAAAAGGGGATTTGATTAGCCTGTGCGCTCTCATAATCACTACGGCTATCCCCAATCAAGAGCATTTCATAGGGTTTATAATGGTAGGTCGCCACTAAATTAGCCAAGACTTTTGCCTTTTGAGGTGGACTCCCCTCAATGCTCTTAAAATAGGGTTTTAAACCCAAAAATTCGCATAAAATCTGCAACTCACTATGCAAGGCCGCTGAGGCAATGTGAAAAGTGTATTTTTGATCGTTGATTTTGATGAAGTCCAAGACTTCCAAGTTTAAATGCTCCCTAGAAAATAGGTCTTTGGCGATGATCTGCCCAAATTCCTCCACCAAAGCGTTGATCTGTTCGGGTTTGGTGTCTTGCTTTAAAATCTGCTGATAAAAATGGGCGATTTTATCAAAACGACTCACCCCGCCATTGGCATAATGGTAATCCTCAAAGGTTTTTAATGCGTCTATGTCTGCCTTGGTGTGGCGTTTAAACAATGTTTTAAACCCCTCATATTTTAAATGCATGCTATCAAAGATCACCCCATCAAAATCCCACACAACGACTTTTAACATGCACTCTCCTTAAATTTTCCCAAATTTGCGTTGTCTTTGCTTAAAAATCTTAATGATCTCTTGCAGATGTGCAGGTGTAAAATCTGGCCACAGCACGGGGCTAAAAAACAGCTCTGCATAGGAACACTGCCAAAGCAAGAAGTTAGAAAGGCGCATCTCCCCCCCCGTGCGCACTAACAAATCCACATCGGGCATGCCCGCTGTGTCCAAATGTGCGTTAATGAGCTCTTGCATGCTCCCCTCCAATCTTTGGCACATAATCTTAGAACAGGCTCTAGCGATCTCATCTCTAGCCCCATAATTGAGGGCTAAAACTTGGGTGAGCGCGTTATTCGTGGCGGTGTCTTGCTCAAGGGCTAAAATGGTTTGGCGTAAAGTTGGTGTGAATTTTTGCAAATCCCCAATGGCTTTGAAGCGGATATTGTGATCCAAGTAGGTAGGCCTCTCCTTGTCCAAATATTCTTGCAACATCTGCATTAAAAAACTCACCTCGCTTTTGGGGCGACTCCAATTTTCGGTCGAAAAGGCATACAAACTCAAATAGGCAATGTTGTTTTTGGCACACCAAGTCGTGATCTGACGCAAGGCTGTAATGCCCTGCCTATGCCCTTGCGTGCGTGCCTTGCCCTGTTGTTTGGCCCACCGACCATTGCCATCCATAATAATTGCTAGATGTCTGAGCGCATTCATTTAGAACAAGCATCCACCAAATAAGCTATGTGTTGCCAACTCATAGCAGTCGATTCGCTCAAACCGATTTCACAAGTGCTGGAGCTACAAAATCCCTTTTTTAAGCCCTTTTGGGCATAAAATGCCACAAAATCGATCAAGGCATGCTGGTTGAGCTCGGGGCTAATAAACCCCTTATCTCCCGCAAAGCCACAACAACCGGTTTGGGCATGCACCACCACCTCCCCACCCACACAAGCGTGCGCCAAATCTAACATCTCTTGCTCATAGCCCGCCCTCTTAGCCGCACACATGGTATAAAGCCCCACACTCTCTTGTGTGGGCACTAAGTGCAAGTGGGGCAGGATTTCTTGGGCAATAAAAATCGCCAGATCGTAGATTTTTAAACCCTGATCGCCCAATGCCTCCATTAAATGCGTGCTACACGCGCTATGATCTAAGACAATGGGAATCTTGCCATTTTGTGAAAGCTCTTTTAATAGTTGGGCATTTGTGTTGCTATTTTGCGCGCTCAAGTCCGTATAATTGATAAACGCCTTGCCACAACACAACTTGGCTAGATTCTTGGGGTAGATCACGCTAAATTGCGCCTTAGCACATAGAGATTCAAAGACCTCTTGGATCGAACGCCGATCGGTCATCATCTTAGAGGGCGCAAAGGCACGGTTCATGCAGGTCGAAAAATAAATGACGCTTTTTTCCCCATTTTCTCTATTTTGGAGTTTGTAACGATTTTTGATCGGTAAATGGGTGGGCACAAGGGGGGTGCCACATTTAGCATGCATTTTTAAGCTCCAATCACGCGCCTTTTTAGCCCCCAAGATCACCTGTGCATTGTGGGCTAGACCTAGACCCCATTTCACCATGCCGATGCTCTTATCCATGTGGGCTAAAATCTGCTTGGCTAGACCCTTGCCCTTAGCGTGTTTTTGGCGACTCTTAAGGGCGATGGTGGCACTATCAATTTGCACGGGGCACAAAGCCGCACACATATGGCATGCCGCACAAGTTTCATCGCTCAAATAGGCATACCCTACTAAAAGCTCCTCTAAGAGGGCTTGATCCTTTGTGTGCCCTTGTTTGACGCGCCGTTCTAAACGCGTGATCTCGCGGTGCAGCACGATGCGTTGGCGGGGGGTCAAAGAAAGATAACGGCTAGGACAAATGCGCTCACAGATTCCACATTCGATACACGATTCGAGCTCAGGCTCTATGGGCGTGTTGCTTTTTAGATTCTTGGTGTGGATATGGGGGTCTTTGGATAAGATCACATCGGGGTTTAAAATCCCTAGGGGATCAAAAAGAGTCTTGATTTGCTCACACAAGCCATAAGCTTTATCCCCCCATTCTAATTTCACAAAGGGGGCGACCATGCGCCCTGTGCCATGTTCGGCTTTGATCGAGCCTTGCAAAGACACCACCATACCGGCTAAATCCTCCATCAACGCGCTAAATTGTGAGCGTTCTGTGGGGTTTTCTAATAGAGGTGTAATTAAAAAATGCAGATTCCCACTGAGCGCATGCCCAAAAATCACGCCGTGTTCTTTAAAACCATGTTTTTCTAAGAGGGCTTCAATTTGTGCCATGCCCTCTTGGATATGATCCATATCAAAGCATAAATCCTCCGTGATCACGCTTGCCCCCGCGCGCCTCTTTTTGGTGATGATGGGGAAAATGCCCTTGCGGATATTCCACCAGCTATTATAAACGCTGGGTTGGTTGCTTTGCTGGGTGGGTAGAATGGTGGGGATGTGTGCGATGGCATCCAACACAAAGGCGGTGTTCTCCCTTAAAATACCCGCATCTTCATGCTCAAGCTGCACCAAAATACAAGCGGTGTTTTTTTGGACTTGCTCCAAAATTGCGGGCATGCCCTCTAAGCCCTGTACGCTCACCAAGCACGCATGATCCATCACCTCAGCCGCACTGATCTTGTCGTCATTTTGGGCTAGAATGCGGATGGTCTCAATGGCTCTTTGCAAATTTTCATAAAAAAGGAGCAAGCACTCTTTAAAGGGCGCATCTTCCACGCATTCTAATTCACAAGAGGAGATAAAGCCTAGCGTCCCCTCTGAGCCAATGAAAAGATGGCTTAAAATCTCGATAGGGTCTTCAAAATCGATGAGGGCATTTAGGCTATAACCTGTAGTGTTCTTAATCTGGTATTTTTTGCTGATGAGTGTGTGCAACTCAGAGTCTTCTAGCACTTGGGCACGCAGATTGAGCAAACTTTGCAATAAATTAGCATGGCTTTGTCTGAATGCCTGCACGCTTGAGGGGCTGGAGGTGTCTAAAAGTGTGCCATCAGCTAGGATCAAGCGTAGGGACTTGAGGGTGTTGTAGCTATTATTTTTCACCCCACAGCACATGCCACTAGAATTATTAGCCAAAATCCCCCCTAACATGGCAACATTAATGCTGGCTGGATCGGGTCCGATCTTTTTATGCAAGCCCTTTAAGGCTTCATTGGCATAACCCCCAATCACCCCGCAAGAAAGGCGGATACTAGAGCTATCAGGTGCAATCTGTATATCCTGCCAACCCAGATGGATCATCACCAACACCCCATCAGAGCACGCCTGCCCAGATAGAGAGCTCCCAGCTGCCCTAAAGGTTAAAGGGATTTGGTAATGTCTAGCCAAACCTAGAATACGGATGATCTCTATCTCATCTAGGGCCTTGATCACTAATCGGGGGATGTAGCGGTAACACGAGGCATCTGTGCCATAGACCAAGCGGCGTAAATAATCTGCATAAATGCGATCTTTCAAAAATACCTGTGCATCGCTGTAAAATGCCTCATAAGAACTAGAGAGTGTCAATTTGGCCTCCTTGTTGCCCATTATAGTCTTTTTTGCCCTTATTTAAAGAAGTTTAGCTAAAATCCACAGAAATTGAGGATTTTTCATGACACCCGATCATTCTCCTAGCCGTGCCGTTACTCTGAACTCCTTTAACCCCAGTGATTATTGTGTCATTGACATTCGCGATCATAGTTCTTATCAAAAGGGTCATTTAAAGGGTGCGATTCACTTAGATGATCTGCAAGCCATTAAAGACTTTGCCTTGCAACGCCCCGATCAAAAGGTTTTGTTGCAGTGCTGGCATGGGAATACCGCTGGACGCTATGCTAGCCTCTTGCATGGAATGGGGCTAGGAAATATTTATTTTCTTAAGGCAAATATCGAGGATTTTAAAGCCCACGGACTAGAGATGCTGGGTGGGTGATCGCCCCATTGTGCTGGTGGGCTCTAGACTCCATGCTAGCTTGGGGTTTGAACAACTTGTCGTGAGTGCCATAGAGTATCTGCCCCTAAAACTTGATCTAGCTCCCATCAAAGCCTTAATTTTCACCTCCAAGCATGCCCCTCTAGCCCTAGAAAACCAGTTTAAAAACACCCCCACAGAGTCCATTTTAAAGGCTCTCCCCGTCTTTGCCCTAGCCTCTAAAAGCGCACAAGTGGCGCGCGATTTGGGTTTTGATGTGTATTTTGTCGGGCAAAAGGGGGAAGGTTTAGGCTTTTGTGCTGAGATGAGTCCCCTTTTGCGCTCTGCTTTGCCTCCCGATTCTTATGCTCTCTATGTGCGCGCACAAACCATTGTTTCTGGTTTAGATCAAGCCCTCATCCAAGAGCAAATCCCACTCAAACAATGCATCGCCTACCAAACAAAGCCACTCAAACTGCCCCCAGAGCGCAAACCCAAGCCCCACTCCATTTTGATCTTTGGCGCACCCAGTGCCTACAAGGCTTTTAGGGCTAATTTTGACTGGGATAGGAGTTATACAGCCATCGCACTAGGAGAGAGCACCTTAAAAAGCTTTGATCCCCAAATGAGTGCATTTAAAAGCCCAAAACCCACTTTAGAATCCAGCATCGCCTTAGCTAAAACACTCTGAGCTTATGCTAGAATGTAGGTCTTTAGGAAAATGAAAGGTTAATATGAGCTTAGTGTTTCTTTGGGCAGCCTTGGGCGGAGCGGTTGGAAGTAGTTTGCGTTACCTTGTGGGTAAAATCACACCCTCTAAGTTTTTGATGTGGAATTATTTCCCACTAGGCACTTTTAGCGTGAATTTAATTGGGTGCTTTGTTATTGGTTTTGCCGGACATTTGGCTGTCAAATCGATCTTGGGGGACAAAATGAGCGTCTTTTTCATCACAGGGGTATTAGGGGGCTTCACTACCTTTTCTTCTTTTGGGCTAGATACCATCAAGTTGCTCCAAAGCCAAGCAGTGGTCGAAGCCTTGTTTTATGTCTTTGGGACGAATATTTTAGGCTTTGTTTGCGTGGCTTTTGGCTGGTGGCTAGCTAAGATTTTTGCTTAGACTTGATCTCTAGGAAGTGGTGGCTGAAGATAATGGTTTGGAGCAGGGTGGCAAAGAAATTAAAGATGGGGATGAGCGAAAAAAAGTAACTCAAAATGGCGATCTTGTGGTTAGCGATCCTGTAGTCTTTTTGGACACGCTGATAATCTTGCTGGCTAAATAGAGAGCTAGCGATATCAAAAGACATGGTATTTTTGAAAAAGAAGTAATGGGGGATGAGCGAAAAAAAGATTCCAATAAAAGGGATAAAATAGAGGGGGATGCACACCAACAAGAAAAGCCCTAAAAAGACAAGTTGTTTGAGGAAGTGTTGCAAACAAAGGTTTAGATTGCCAAAACTCTCCAAAGAGACTTGCGGGTAGTATTTTTGTTGCAGGAAACGCAACACGATAGGCGTATAAAAGAGCGAGAAAAGTACATTACCAACCAGACTTAAAACCAACACCACCAACACCACCAACACATAGACAAAAGCCTTGAACACCAACAAGGACATCGCCGGCAAAAATCCCCCGCTGTGGACATAGTGATACCAGCTAGTGGGTAAGAAACCCTCTAAAATCCGCACGATATTCCCCCCAAAGTAAAACAACAAGCCCCCCCAAAAGAGCAAGCCGATCAACACGGGCGCAATGTTTAAAAGCACCATTTTCCAATTAAAAAAATCTCTCCAGCTCTCGCGAATTGTCTGTAATGGACCTTTCATCTTCTCTCTTTCTTATTTGTTTAAGTTTGGCATGCTATGATAGAAGTTTATTTTACAATAGTTTGGAGATTTTTATGATTAAAAAAGGCGTTTTGAGCTTGGCGTTGGTGGGTTTTTTGGGGGTAGGTGTTGTGAGTGCCAAGACAAAGGGATATACAGAGCAAACTGAAAAACCTCTGGCGACAATCACTTTTCCAAGTGCCCACACGGGTAAAAAAGGCCATAAGAACAGACACTCTAAACCAGAGGTGGTGGATATCACAACCGATGATTTTGCGGTGATCAAGCGGCGCAACCCCAATTTTGACTTCGACAAGCTCAAGCCTGAGCAAAAAGAAGCTTTGCTCGAACAAGCGATCAACAACCTTCTAATTGAAAAAGAGGCGCGCAAAGAAGGTTTGGAACATACCGAAGAATTCAAAAATAGCATGGCTAGTTACCAAAAGCAGTTGCTCGTAGAGATTTGGGCTAAACACCAAGCAGAAAACATTGGAAGGGAACAAATCCCCGAATCGGATCTCAAGAAATATTACAATGAAAATAAAGCCCAATTCGTCCAACAAGAAGCGCATGCTAGACATATTTTGCTCAAAACAGAGGCAGATGCCAAACGAGTGATCTCTGAGCTCAACAAAGTCCCCAAAAATAGGGTGGAACAAGAGTTTATCAGCATCGCCAATAAAGAGTCTAACGATCCCAACACCAAAAACTCCAAGAATGGTGGTGATTTGGGCAAGTTCCAAAAAAACCAAATGGCACCCGAGTTTTCTAGTGCCGTCTTTGCGCTCCGCCCGGGTAGCTACACCAGAACCCCGGTTAAAACCGAATTTGGCTACCACGTGATCTATTTGATCAGCAAGAACGAACCTAAAACACCCACCTATGAGCAGACCAAACAGACCATTATTGGTATCCTCAAGGAACACGAGTTCCAAGAGCATGTTAAAGCCGAGCTAGAGAAGTTACGCAAACAAGTTCAAATCCAAGTCTTTTTGAAAAAATAAGGAGCGTGCATGCTGGTTAAAGGCAGTGAGATTTTAAACAAAGCCCATCAAGAGGGCTATGGCGTGGGTGCGTTTAATTTTGTGAATGTGGAGATGTTGCGTGCCATTTTTGAATCGGCTAACGAGGCAAAATCCCCTTTGATTGTGCAAGCCAGCGAGGGGGCGATTAAATATTTGGGCATTGACATGGTGCTTGGCATGGTGCATACAATGGTTGCACGCTACCCCCATATCCCGGTGGCTTTGCATTTGGACCATGGAACAACTTTTGAGAGCTGTAAGAAGGCAGTAGATGCGGGTTTTACATCTGTGATGATTGATGCTTCCCACCACCCCTACAAAGAAAATTTAGAGCTCACTAAAGAAGTGGTGGATTATGCCCATTCTAAAAATGTGAGCGTGGAGGCGGAGCTGGGGCGCCTGATGGGGATTGAGGACAATATCTCCGTAGATGAGAAAGACGCTGTTTTAGTTAATCCGGACGAGGCTGAAGAGTTTGTCAAAATCAGCCATGTGGATTATTTAGCCCCCGCCATAGGCACAAGCCACGGGGCTTTTAAATTTAAGGGCGAACCTAAGCTAGATTTTGAGAGGCTAGTAGAAGTCAAAAGGCGCACCAATATTCCTCTAGTCTTACATGGTGCTAGCTCCATCCCTGAGAGTGTGAGCCAAGCTTTCTTGGCCACAGGAGGGGATTTAAAAGGGAGTAAGGGTGTGCCCTATGCGTTTTTACAAGAATCCATCAGGGGGGGGATCAATAAGATCAATATCGATACCGATTTGCGTATCGCTTTCATCGCACAGGTGCGTAAAATTGCCAACGAACACCCTAGTGAATTTGACTTGCGTAAGTTTTTCACTCCGGGTATCGAGGCGGTCAAAGAGGTCATTGTAGAACGCATGCACCTACTGGGTAGTGCCAACAAAATTTAGGAGAGCTTGATGGCTATCGGGATGAGCGATCTAAAGAAAAATCTCAAAATTGAGATTCAAGGTGTGCCTTACCGCATTGTGGAATACCAACATGTCAAACCGGGCAAGGGGGCGGCTTTTGTACGCGCCAAAATCAAGTCATTTTTAGATGGTAAGGTGATTGAAAAGACTTTCCATGCTGGAGATAAGTGCGAGGAGCCTAATTTATTGCAAAAACCCATGCAGTTTCTCTATTTTGATGGCACCAGCTACCAGTTCATGGATGTGGAGAGTTACGAACAGATTGCACTCAGCGAAGACCAAGTCGGAGATGCGCCCAAGTGGATGTTGGATGGCTCACAGGTGCAAGTGCTCTTCCACAATGAAAAGGCAATCTCTGTGGAGGTCGCCCAAGTGGTGGCGTTAAAAATCACCCAAACCCCTCCCAACTTCAAGGGTGACACTTCCAGTGCCAGCAAAAAACCCGCTACACTTGAAACGGGTGCAGTGGTGCAAGTGCCCTTCCATGTGCTTGAGGGCGAGACCATCAAGGTTAACACCCAAACCGGGGAGTATTTGGAAAAACTCAAGTAATTGGATAGCCGGTGGCTTTGATCGTTGCTTTACGGGGGTGTTTCTCTTTTGGGTGTTCCCAAAACTTTTAGAAGACTATTTAGACAAGTTAAGACACCCCCCACTAAAGAAAAAGGATCATATATGGATAGTGCTAAAATCGCTATTTTTGTAGATTGGGAGAATTTACGCTCCGATCTGCAGAATGTCCAACACAATTACAAAGTATTTAAGCAGTTTAATTTTAACCGCTTGCCTCACTTTGATGCCTTTATTAAAACCTTTATCCAATCAGATGAACGACTTTACCGGACTTTTCTTTATGTCTCTGAACCCTTTAGTGAAAATAAGATTGTCAAAAATAGCAAGTTGGAAGCGGATTTTGAGGAATATAAGAGTTTTTACACCTCTGGCAAGCATGAGGAGTTAAAGAAACCGATTAACCACTACGAAGCGATTACGAATAAATCAGAAGCGATTAAGGCGTTCAAACACACGATGGTGGGGCTGGAATATTCGACGATTCGTCAAGGAATTGTCAAAATGAAGCCCTTATCCTATGTTAAAGAAGATGTGTGGGTAAGGGGCGTGCAAAATAATGCACCCACAATTTGGGTGCCTAAACTAGAATTGCAACAAAAACAAGTTGATGTGCTTTTGGCATTAGACATTGCCAAGGTTTGCTATGAGGGGTTTGTGGATCGGATCTTGCTGTTTTGCAAGGATACCGATTTGGCTCCCATTTTGGATTTTGCAAGGACCAAGCACCTCCAAGTATTTGTCGCCCACATTGAGGAGAGTATGGACTTGGTAGCCGATGAATTAAAGGCCGCCAGCGATGCGGTGCGGGTGCGTAGCATTCAAGATATTTTAGACAATATCAAGGACGACATGGAGATGGGGGTTAAAAAGCCCACCACTTATCCACTCAACAGAGGAAAACCCTTCCATGGCATCGACATCGCCAAAAGTGAGGGCAACTCATTTTAAGGCATGGGGGCGGGGAGGTCTTCTTGTAGATGGAGTATTTGGGTGCCAAAATCGGTTTGGACTTCCACTCTTAGTTGCCCTTCACAAAACACTTCATAGCGCATTTTTTCATGGAGTTTTAACACATAACTGGGCAATTGGGGTAGTAACGCACACATGCCCCGATTCAAGCTAATTTTATTGATACGCACTTGGCTCACTAGAGATTCAATCTCTAAAATATTTTGGGTACGCCAAATGCCATAATCGCGTGTCCAAGAAGTATAGGGGAGTTTTTGGCTAAAAAACACCGCTTTAATTGGGGTCTTGGGTAATTGGACTTGCCGCTCTTCTCTTAACAGCTCCTCGCCCGTGGGCAAGGGGTTGGCTAGCAACATTTGCCCTAGTAAAAATAGCCAAATCACTCTCTGTGCTCTTGTTCGATTTTTTTATCCAAAATGGAGCGGATTTTAGAAATATTTTGGGGGTTAGTGGAGAAAAAGATTTCCACGCGGTTATTACGCATGCGGTTCTCCACGCTATCATTGGGAGCAACCGGGTTATTTTTGCCATAGGAGGTAAAAGAGAGTTTTTGGGGGTCAATGCCATCTTTTAATAATTCGTGCATCACTTTAGAGGCACGGCTAGCAGCTAATGCATAGTGGTCTTTAAAATGGGCATGGGGGGGTAGGGGTGTGTTGTCGGTATAGCCACGTACATTGATCTCGACTTGATTGGGTAGGGTTTTGATGATGCGCACGATGTGTCTGATATATTCCTGCATGCCGGCGTTGATGGTGTCGCCATAGGGGTCTTGGAATAGCAAACTGGAGGGTAGCTTGAGAATCGCGCCATGGTCAGTTTGCTCCAAGACGCTCCCCTCGCCCACGCGTGTGATGGTAACCTGAGAACGTGTGGGTTGTTTGCTCGAACTTTGCTCTTGGGTCGAGGTCTCTTGGGTCTCACCCGGAGCTGGGGGGATGGGGATAACCGGTTGCATCGCATCAGGGCGTGGGGCATAGTCAAAAATCTTAATGAATTCCTTTTTCAAAGCCTTGACTTTAGATTTATTAACCACTGAGATGGCATAAAGGGCAATAAAGAGAGCCAGCAAGAGCGACAAAAAGTCCGCATAGGGGACTGCCCAACGTTCCCCAGCCGGGCATTCGACTTTCTTAGCTTTTTTAGCCATGGCCTACTCAAACTGCGATTTTTTGGGTTGCCCAGGGGCGATGTAGTTGAGCAACTTCATTTCCAAATCCCGCGGGTTATCCCCATTGGCAATTCCGATGATGCCCTCTAAGATCACCACTTTTTCTTTGAGAATGTCTTTGGACTTATTTTTAAGTTTGTTCCCAAAAGGGCCAAAGAGTGCATAAGAACACATGATTCCTGTAACCGTGGCGGTGAAAGCCCCGGCAATCCCTAGTGCCATCTCTTGAGGATTGTCTAGTTTAGCTAAGGCAAGCATCAACCCCAAAACCGCCCCCACAAGCCCAAATGTTGGCGCGCTCTCGCCCGCGGTGATCCAATAATGTGCTGCGCCATGGTAGTATTCCTCCAACTCCTCAATGGCAACATCCAAACTCTCTTGCACGGATTTAATATCCTTACCATCGACAATCATGGAAAAACCATTGCGCGTGAAGTCATCTTCGATCTGGGCAACCTTAGATTCCAAAGACAACACCCCGTCTTTTCTAGCTTGCGTGGAGAGCTCCACAATGCTTTTAATGGTCTCTTGCAAATTGATCTTGGGGTTTAGAAACACAATCTTGATCTCTTTAAAGGCTGCCTTGACATGGTGGGCATGCGTGCTCACCATCGCTGCGGATAAAGTGGTGGGGACAATGATGATAACAGAACTCAAATGCACCACATGGATAGGGTTACCCCCCTCTAAAATATCCCCCACTGAAATCGCCGCAATCGCCATGAGTACACCCAAAACCGATGTCAAATCCATAAAATCACCTTTTTGCTAAATTCTATTACGGGTAGTCTTGCAAGGTTTGGATACCCTTTTCACCACATACCCGACATTGGGGGTTGCGCTTAATGTGGATTTTTCTAAAGTCCATGCCCTTGGTGTCCACGCTGAGCAAGGTGTCTAGCAACAAGGGAAGCCCTAGAAAATACTTGATCGCCTCTGCAGCTTGGATACACCCAATCAAACCGGGTAAAACCCCAAAAAGCCCCGCTTTGAAATAAGAGTTGAGTTCCGCATCCGGAGGTGTATCAAAAACACAGGCAAAACACGCACTTTTTTTAGGCAAGATGGTCATGGTCTGCCCCCTATACTTCAGCACACCGGCATGGCTATAGGGTTTATTGGCCAATACACACGCATCGTTGATCAAAAACTTGCTGGCAAAATTATCAGTGGCATCCACGACAAAATCGTATGGTTGGATGATCTCTAGGGCATTAGAAGCATTGAATTTATTAAAATAGGTCTCAACTTGAATCTCAGGGTTAAGGGCTAACATTTTACGTTGTGCCGATTTGACCTTAGAGTTGTTAATCTCAGCGGTGGTGTGGATGATCTGTCTTTGTAGGTTGCTTAGCTCTATAATGTCAAAATCCAGCACACCAATACGCCCAACCCCAGCGGCAGCTAGGTACATGGTATTAGGCGAGCCTAACCCCCCAGCTCCAATCACCAGAACGCTTGCTTGCATCAGTTTTTCTTGCCCTTCCTCTTTGACATCCTCTAGCATCAAATGGCGTTGATAACGCTCTCTTTGGTCTTGCGTGAGCATGATTATCCTTTGTAGGAATTATAAATGAGCAATCCACGACCCCAGGTGTGGTTGTTCGGCCTTTAGGCTGGTGGATTGCCCATGCCCGGGGTAGATGGGCTTATCTGTTGGGCTTTCTAGGGCTTGCAAGCGCAAGAGCGAATCCTTCATATCCTTAGGATTAGAGTAAGGGAAGTCGTACCGCCCAATGCTCCGATAAAAGATGAAATCCCCGCTAAAAAAATTCTGTTGCACTTCTACCATGCAACAACCAGGGGTGTGCCCGGGGAAGTGCCAATAGACAATGGGGATGCCGGCAATCTCAAAAGTCTGCGTGCTTTTAGCGCATGTAATGGGCTCAATGTCCGCTTTAGTGCATGGAGTTAAACCCAGCCCAAAACAATCGGTGGTGAGCATAAAAATGTCCTCTTGGTGGGCAAATAAAGGCACATGGGGCAAGGCTTTTTTGAGGGCATGGACATCCCAAACGTGATCGTAATGCCCATGTGTGATGAGAATGGCTAGGGGATTTTTGGCATGCTCAAGCACCCAACCACACGCCCCCATACCCGGATCCACAATCAGATCGCCTTGTTCGAGGTGAGCGATGTAACAATTTGTCTGTGTATTCCCAAAAGCTTGGATTTCAAGTTGCATCATAACCCTTTGCTCCATTCTAGCAAATTTTAGCTAAAGTTCGCAACACTCCCGCAACCACCTACCATGTGAGATCCAAAAGATTAAAACACATTTTGCCCCTACGCTTACGCACAGCCTTAGGCAAGAAAGCCTGATGAGTGCCATGGGAGCATGCAAAGCTACCCCCCTCCCTCTTTTCTCTTTTTCTTAATTTTTCTTCTTGCTTTTCTAGTCGCCAGTAAAAGTTGGTGTGTGTGTCTTTGGGCACCGCTTTGGATTGTGGTTGTGGCGTGGCACTTGGCACAATATCTAACTCAACACCCGCATTTTTATGCGTGCTACAAGCCGTAAAAAATACTATCAAGATGGAATAAAAAAATAACTTTTGCATCAATCTCCTAACTAACTCCCATCGCTAGCCAATGGTATCTAGCCACCATTTGATCGAGGGTGGTGGTGATGATCTCTTGGATTTGGGCATAAAAAGCGGGGATTTGGCTTTGTTGGAGGCTTAAAGATGCAACAAGGGCATGCAAACCCAAATGGGCTAGCGAACCTTCCAACAAAATCCCCACTAAAGGGTCTTCTTGGCTTTTTTGCAAACTGAGCGCGCCCAAGTGATCCATGCGGGTATAGAGTTCTTTTTTGGTGTTAATGGGTTTTTGTAAAAGTTGCTTGATTTGCTCTTTAAAGGCTTGCAAGCCCTCTAGGGGCAAATTAACAGGGGCTTGGGATTTGAACGCCCGTTTGATACGCTTTAAGGCTTTGAACTTAGAGCCCTTTTTTAATAATAAATCTTGAGCACGCTTAGGGATTGTGTACTCAATAAAAGCCCCGTTGGAGAGATTATAAACCTGCGTGCCATGTTTTTTAAAGAGCATGCCCATTTGTTCTTTGGAGAGCAAGAACAGCCCATCGCTATAAACTAACGTGCCCTCAAAATTGGGGCGCACACTCAGGGTGTCTAGCGGAATCTGTGTACTCTCCTCTCCATAATAAGAGCCCTTAGCGTGCTTGCTAGCTCCTTGGATATAGCCACAATCTAGCCCGCACAAGATCAAGGTTTGGCTAAACAGACACGCCAATGCCACGCCGGCATTACCCACAAAGGGCGCGCTGTATTCAACTGCCAAATGGGGGAACAAATACCCGCTAGCACTCCCCCCACGCATAAACATGAATACTTCCTTAGCCAGTTGGCGCGCGCTAGGATTAACCATATTGGCACACATCAGGGGCGTATCGCCCAAAGGGGCATCTAAGAGCACTTCCTTTAGATAATCGATTCGCTCGATCTCAATTTGGAAATCCACGTGGATTTGGTGGGCTTTGAGCACTTTTAGAGCCGTCCCACAGCTAAAGATCAACATGTTTTCTTGATTGCTCTGGATAAAATCCAATAACCCATCCAAGCTAGGACCATTGCCCACAACACAAATGGGCAAATCTGCATGGGGACAAGTCCTAGGGTCTAAGATATGCGGGGATTCTCTTAAATTTTGGACACTATTAGAAAGCCCTAACATCTCATCTTCAAAGCTCCCCCAGCCTCTAAGCGCGCTTTTTTTATGGGCACAGAACAACTCTTGAGCATGCTGGGTGTTTTCACTTTTATAAGGGTCAAATTCCAAATGCAAGAAACTATGGGTGATTCTTTTGTGCAAAAAGGTGTGTTTGAAAAAAGGTGTGGGGAGATTTTTAAGAAAAATCGCACAAGCTTGGGGTGGGGTAGCGTGGAAAAGCTGGGGATAGTCAATAAAATAGCAACTGATGCGCAATAGATCAATATGCTCTTCATAGATGTAGAGTGCGTGGAAAAATGCCCCTTGTTGGAGCAAAAGGGCTAAAAACAACCCCCCCGCCATGCCATATAGAATCGTGGGGGGGTAGAAGTTTTGCCCCAAGTGATAAGGGGCATTAGGCGTGCCCAACTGCAAGATATCCTGGCAAGCTTGGTTTGTTAGGGGGAGGGCTTTTAAATCCAAATCACCCAGCATTAAGCCATTGTCATTTAGCGTCCATTTGGGATTGTTAAGGATGTGTGAAGCCCAATCCTTAGAGATATTGAGCATTTGGTGTTCTGCTTGCAAACAAGGGAATAATAACGAGCCATCGCTAAGATTGAGGATATTTAACCCCCCTGTGTCCCATAAAAGATTATAGGCACATGGAGCGGGCAAGAGTTGCTCATAGAGTTTGGGCAAGTGTTGCTTAAAAAAGCCCAAATTATCCCTAAAACGCGCCCTTAGCTCCTCTGCAGAAAACCCCTCCATACAAGCACCCTACTTGGCAACAATTTGTTTATAACCCCTGCTAGGATCAAAGACCAAAAAGCGTTTAGGGGTGTCTTTGTAGCGTGCCAAAGCCCGGTTAAAGTCCTCAATGCTCTTAATGCTGAAACTTTCAATCTGCATGATCACATCCCCCTGTCTAAAGCCTAAATCTTGCGCCTTAGAATTGTCTTTTACTTCTTGGACCAACACACCTTGAATCTCATCGGGAATGCGCAAATTCTTGCGCATATGGGGCGTGAGAGTTTCTACTTTGAGCCCGCTGAGTTGCCCATGTGCACCTTCATGGGCGGTGCTGGTTTCTTTTTTGTTGGGGTTTTTGCGTTCAGCCAAATTCAAAGTGATGACATGCTCTTGTTTATTGCGCATGTACTTGATGGTTACTTTTTGGTGGGGGGAAAGGGAGCCTATGAGGTTGCGCAAATCAGCGGCATTCTTGATCTTTTTGCCATTGACCTCAATAATCAAATCCCAAATCATCAAGCCCGCTTTTTTGGCTGGAGAGTCTTTTTCAATGCTAATGACCACCGCGCCCTCTTTGCCATTATAGCTACCTTGTAACTCATTGCTAACATCTTGAATCCCCACACCCAAATAACCCCGGTGGATTTTGCCGGTTTTGATAAGTTGCATGGCGATGTGTTTGACCGTGTTGGAGGGGATTGCAAAACCCACACCATGGTTACCTCCCGTGCGCGATAAAATTGCGGTGTTGATCCCAACAAGTCCCCCTCGGCTATCAATCAAAGCCCCCCCAGAGTTCCCCGGATTAATGGCTGCATCGGTTTGGATAAAATTTTCGTAGTTATTGATCCCAATGTCGCTTTTATTGAGTGCAGAGACAATGCCCTGCGTTACGGTCTCGCCCACACCAAAGGGATTCCCAATGGCAAAGACCAAATCGCCCACCAAAATTCCATTGCTATCGGCAAATTTAATGAATGGTAAATTGTCTTTGTTGATTTTAATCACAGCCAAATCGCTGTCTGGATCGGTGCCCACTAAGGTTGCGGTGTATTCTTTATTGCTACCCGGAATGGTAACCGAGATTTTATCCGCATCGTTAATCACATGGTTGTTGGTGATAATATAACCCTCCTTGTTAATGATAACACCACTCCCTAATGCTCTCTCTATGCGATCTTTAGGGATGGCATTGTACAGATCGCCAAAAAATTGCTGGAAAAAGGGGTCGTTAAACATGCCCCCCATGCCCCCAAAACCACTCTTGATTTTCTTTTGAGTCGAGATATTCACCACCGCTTTTGTCGCTTCTTTAACCGAACTACTATAGGAATAGATAGTATTTGGGCTAGTATCTGGACCCACACGCTTTTGCACGGGTGGCATGTTTTGGATATGTACATCCGCCACCCCGGTTGCCCCTAAGCCCGCGATGAGCACCGCACTCAAGACAATAGACCTCATTGTTTTCCTTTAAAATTTAATCAGTTTCAAAAAGCCCTAGTATAACCAAAGTTTGCTTGAAAAGTTTAAAGCTAAGCCACCCTTGTTGCTTTAAGACAAAACACACATTTAAGTCTTTTGCCTTATTTTGTTTGGCTTAAAATATGTTATCATACCCCATTGCCAAATTAATATTTAAGGACAATGATGAAAACAGCGGATATCCAGCAACTAATGGCATCTTTTGATAAAACTAATATTAGTTACATGAAACTCAAACTCGAACATGTTGAATTGGTGTTTGACAAAGCTTCTAGCCGTAAAGTAGCCCCTGCCCCTGTTGAAGTGGCTTCCAATGTCCTACACACCCCTATACAATCCCCCACAGCCACCGCCTGCGCGCTCAACACCACGACTGGAGCGACCAGCACACATACCTTAGGTAATCCCACAAGTGCTAAGGAGGATTATATTCTTTCGCCCATGGTGGGGACTTTCTACCACCGTCCTTCTCCCAGTGCAAGTCCCTATGTCAGCCCGGGGGACACCATTAAAAAAGGGCAGGTGATTGGCATTGTGGAGGCGATGAAAATCATGAACGAGATTGAAGCCGAATGTGATTGTAAGATTCTATCCATTGAAGTTGAGGATGCCACAGCGGTGGAATACGGCACACAACTAGTTAAGATTGAAAAACTCTAGGAATAGGCATGAAAAACTTACAACGCATTTTGATCGCCAATCGGGGCGAGATTGCTCTGCGTGCGATTCAGACCATTGCCGAAATGGGGAAACAATCCATCGCCATTTATTCCATTGCTGATAAAGACGCACACTATCTCAACACGGCCAGTGCCAAAGTGTGTGTGGGTGGGCCCAAGTCCAGTGAGAGTTACCTAAACATCCCAGCCATTATCAGTGCGGCCGAGCTCTTTGAAGCCGATGCGATCTTTCCGGGTTATGGCTTTTTGAGTGAGAATCAAAACTTTGTGGAGATTTGTAGCCACCATGGCTTAGAATTTATCGGTCCTAGTGCGCAGGTGATGGCTTTAATGAGCGATAAATCTCAGGCTAAGCGGGTGATGAAAGAGGCGGGGGTGCCCGTAATTGAGGGGAGCGAGGGGACTTTAAAAAGTTACGCAGAAGCCCAAAAAGTCGCCCAAGCAATCGGCTTTCCGATCATGATCAAGGCAGCTAATGGCGGGGGTGGGCGGGGCATGCGCGTGGTCGAAGATCCTAATTTGCTCAAAAATCTCTACCTAGCTGCTGAGACAGAGGCTTTAAGTGCCTTTGGAGATGGGAGTGTTTATATTGAAAAGTTCATCAAAAATCCTAAGCATATTGAGGTGCAGATTTTAGCCGATAAGCATGGGAATGTGGTGCATGTGGGCGAGCGGGATTGTTCCACCCAAAGACGGCAACAAAAGCTCATTGAGGAAACTCCAGCGGCGATCTTAAGTCCCTCTGTGCGCCAAAAATTGCTAGAAACTGCCATTAGGGCTACTAAACATATTGGGTATGTGGGGGCAGGGACTTTTGAGTTTCTGCTAGATGCCAACGGGCAAGATTTTTATTTTATGGAGATGAATACACGCTTGCAGGTGGAACACACGGTGAGCGAGATGGTGAGCGGGTTAAATTTAGTGGAGTGGATGATCAAAATCGCCCAAGGCGAAAAGTTGCCCCCTCAAGATCAGATCATCTGCCAAGGGCATGCCATTGAGTGCCGGATCACTGCTGAGGACCCTAAGAATTTTTACCCCAGTGCTGGGCGGATCACCTCTTGGATTGCCCCGGGGGGAATTGATGTGCGCTTGGATACCCATGCCTATGCGGGTTATGTAGTGCCGACTTTTTATGACTCCATGATTGGCAAGCTCATCGTGCATGCGCCCAGTCGCGATCAAGCCATCTTGAAAATGAAACGCGCCTTGAGAGAGTTTTATGTGGAGGGGATTAAGACGACCATTCCCTTTCACTTGGACATGTTGGACAATCCCGACTTTAGACACAATAAAATCCACACGAAGTACTTAGAGAAATGAGGAAGCCATGTATGCTGATAAAATCCAAAATATAGCCGAATCGCAAACCATTGCGATCACCACCCTAGCCCAAGAGCTCAAGGCTCAAGGCAGGGATATTTTAAGTTTTAGCGCGGGGGAGCCCGATTTTGACACGCCCAAGAGTGTCAAAGAAGCCGCGATGTCAGCTATCCAAAAGGGCTATAGTAAATACACCCCGGTGAAGGGAATCCCCGCACTTTTAGACGCGATTTCATGCAAATTTAGGGAGGAAAACCAGCTGGATTATAGCCCTGGTGAGGTGATGGTGAGCAATGGGGCTAAACAGTGCTTGTTTAATGTCTTCCAAGCCTTGCTCAACCCCCAAGATGAAGTCATCATCCCTGCACCCTACTGGGTAACTTACCCCGAATTGGTGCGCTATAGCGGGGCTAACCCGGTTTTTATCCCCACCAACGCCCAAAGTCAATTTAAGATCACTCCCGATCAGCTCAAAAACGCCCTGACTCCCAAGAGCAAAATTTTAGTGCTCACCAGCCCTTCTAACCCAACCGGCATGGTCTATAGCCAAGAGGAGTTACAAGCCCTAGCCCAAGTGCTACAAAATACCAATGTTTGGGTATTAAGTGATGAAATTTATGAAAAGTTGGTCTATGAGGGGTCATTTTATAGCTTTGGGGCTATAGAGGGCATGTTGGAGCGCACCATTAGTGTGAATGGCTTGAGCAAGGCTTTTAGCATGACAGGCTGGCGTGTAGGTTTTTTAGGCACTAAGGATAAAACTTTGCTCAAACACATGGTCGCTTTGCAAAGCCATAGCACATCTAATATCAACTCTATCGCCCAGCATGCGGCTTTGAGTGCCTTAAGCGGAGTGGCGCGCGTGGATGTGGAACGCATGCGCCTAGCCTTTGAAAAACGCCGCGATCTCGCCTATAATTTGATCAGCCAAATCCCCGGGATTAAGGTTTCCAAACCCCAAGGAGCTTTTTATCTCTTTTTTGAGATTGGACAAAATAGCTTGGACTTTTGCCAAGACTTGTTGGAAAAAGAGGGCGTGGCTTTGGTGCCCGGTATAGCCTTTGGCATGGAGAGTTTTGTGCGCCTCTCTTATGCTTGTTCGGAAGAACAAATTAAAACCGGGTGCGAGCGTCTAGCACGCTTTATGCATGGCGATTAGCCAATTTTAGCTACAATGAAACCAGCAAGATTAGAAAGGAGTCCTGTGTCTGAACCAGTTCTAATTTTAGACAAGCTGTCTAGACAAGAGAGATTGCTTTTATTCCATTTGCTCCAAGCCTTGCACCAGCGACCCGCTCTTGATCTAGATTCGCAAAGTTTATCTGCTCTTAGTCCATTGGGTGTGGATGCCCTAGTGCGTTTTTTAGAAAAAGCCCGTGGTTTTAGCCTGTTGTTAGAGGAGGAGGCAAACCAGCACCACTACCCTCTTTTTAGTATGCTCCATTTGAATCGCAATCGGCTGTCTTTAAGACTTACACTCAATCCAGCATGTGCCGGTATTTTGGAGTCTTTGCCCTATACCCTCTCGGATTTACAAGAGTTGCAAGCGTTGAGCCGACAATATAGCAAAACACTTTACCGCCTTTTGCAACACTCCAAGCACATGCACATGGTGCGTTTTGAGTGGGAGGACTTTAAAAAGCGCATGGGAATCCCGCCCAGTTGTAAAAGTAACTACGCCTATAACCAGATTTTGCGCCCCGTGCTCCTAGAGTGCAAACGCTACACTATTAGCTTGTGCCAACTGAGCATGTCTAGGTCTATTAAAAATAAGTGTTTGCACTTTGTAGATTTTAAGTTCAATACCCGCTCGCCCGTGTTGCACCGCCAAAACAAACTCGATTCTCTAGCCAAACAACTAAGTGCCCAGCTTGAATGCGATCAATCTTTGAGTTTTGAGATCATGAACCCCAAGCCTAGAAGTGTCAAAGAAAAACACCATCTCATTAATTTGCACAATCATGGCTGTAGCCTCTTGGCCACTTTTTATAACCAAAGCGCACACCAAGAGTGGGGCATGCACTTTGAAAATTTAGAAAGCTTGTTGGGTTATATGCGATCTAGTCAGGATCACCTATGAGTTCCGGGCTAGCCGGGGTCGTGGCAGGTTCTAGCGCGATCTGCCAGTGTGCAGATGGCTTAACCTACCGGGGTTATGCCATTGAGGAGTTGGCTTCTTTGGCTAGTTTTGAGGAGGTCGCACATTTACTCTTAGTGGGGCACTTGCCCAACCAAGCCCAGCTAGAGAGTTTTAAAACGCAGTTGCAACAATACCGCGAATTACCCATGGGCGTTAAAAAGACTTTGCGCGCGCTAGGCTCAGGGCATCCGATGGATATTTTGAAAGCGGGTGTGGTGGCTTTGGGGTGCATGGAGGCTGAAAGCTTGGATTTTAGTGATCAATATGATAAAGCCTTGCAAATCTTAGGGAGTCTGCCCTCTATACTCTTGTATTGGCACCATTACCACAAGCATGGCAAAGAAATTTCTTTGCAAGATCATACCAGCACGGCACATTTCATCCTAGAACGCTTAAGAGGGCAAGAACCTTTGTGGGTGGAAGTCAAGGCGATGGATGCGATGCTGATTTTGTATGCCGAACATGGCTTTAGTGCTTCCACCTTTGCTAGCCGCATCAGTGCCTCCACCCTCTCTGATCTACACTCATGCGTGGCAACTGGGATTGGCACGCTCAAGGGACGTTTACATGGTGGGGCGAATGAATGGGCGATCCAGTTGATGCTAGAATACTCCAGTGTAGAGGAAGCCCTCAAGGGGATCACCAAACGCCTAGCCAGTAAGGAAAAAATCATGGGCTTTGGACACCGCCTTTATAAAATCGCTGATCCTAGAAGTGCAGTGGGCTTGGAATTAGCCCAAAAGCTTAAAGGTTTGGGCGATCCCAAGCTCTTTGACATCGCTCTAGCCATCAAAGATCACATGCAAAAAGAGAAAAACTTGCCTGATAATATTGACTTTTTTGGCGGGCTAGTCTATCACTACCTCAAGCTCCCGCGCCTTTATTACACTCCTCTTTTTGTGATGTCGCGTGTGGCGGGCTGGATTGCCCATGTCTTTGAGCAACGCGCAGATAATAAGATCATCCGCCCTAACTCAGACTACACTGGTCCGGCCAGGTGTTCTTTTAAGCCTATTGCTTAATGCTTAAAAGGGTCTCGATCATCCGATCGATGGCGGTGATAACTTTGGCATTGGCGGCGTAACCGCCCTGAAATTTGATGAGATTGACCATCTCTTCATCGGTATTTACAGCAGAGATGGAGTCATGCTCTTTTTTCACCACTTGCAAAACCGCATCCTTGCTCTCTAAGGTGCGTTGCGATCGCTCTGCCTCTGTGTGGATCTTACTCGCCACAAACTGGTAGTATTCCTCAATGGTCATCGGTTTATCGTTAAATTTGCTTTGATAAAAATCCACTTTATCGTATTGGAGCTGTTGCATCATGTTGGCTACGTCAAAGTTACCCTTGATAGGTGCAAGCCATGGGCGTAAGGCTGTGGGCTCTTTTTTGTAAGTGTCGTTGATACGGATATCCCGAGCACTGCTCCCCTCAAAAAAAGTATTCAAGCCTAAAGCACCGGTAAAATTGGTCCCATGATCCTTGATGGACACAAAAAGACCTTGTGATCCGTTTTTGGGTTGGATACTGAATTGTTTGGCTTTATTATCAAAATGCGCCACAAAATAATCATCAAAATCATTGGTTGTGTTGTTATCGTGGTTATCATCGCTGTTGGCGTTGATCTGATCGATCACATCGCGCATGGTGGTGATCGGGCTGATTTGAATCGTTTTTTTGGCGATGACCTGCCCATCGGTGTTGTAGGCGATCAAATCAAAACTCCCACTCTTGATGTTGTAATGGGTGTCCTTGAGGGCTTGATCATCTTCAAAATTGACGACCTTGCCCTCAATGCCGTGGCTAGCACTTTGGGCATAAATGGCATTGGTGGCTTCAATAAAGCCCTTAGCAAAGGTATCAAGGGCATCTAAATAATTTTGCAATTTGCCCTTGATTGTGCCATTGGAGCCATCATTATAAACCCCCATTAGTGCCCCAGCTTTGCCCTGATTGATCTTATCGGTGATATTGACCACCTTAAAATCATCGCCCCGAAAATAGATTTGTGCTAACTCGTTGGCGTTGTCGTTATTCTCCACAACCAAAGGGTGGAAGATGGGTCCATCCACGATATTAAACCCGTAGGCGACATTGAAAACATACCCATCATCAAAATCAGCCGCCTTAATGTCGTTGATCGAGTTGGTTTGCACATGCTTTTTAGACACATTCCCCCCGATGAGCTCTTTTAAGTGGAACTCTAATTGATCGCGTTTGTCGCGTAGCTCGTTGGCTTGTTTGAGCATTTTAGGGTCTTCCATCTCTTTGAGGTGGCGGTTGATCTTGGCGATCTCAGAGCCTAAGCGATTGACTTCTTTGATCGTGCTGACCAATTCGTGGCTGGCTTTTTTTTGCAAATCCAACAAGCGCGCGCGCGTGTCGTGGATATTTTGGGTTAAAGTTTGGGTTTTTTGCACCAAGGCCTGTTTTTGGGCGGGCTCTTTGGCATTTTTGGCTAAGTCCTTCCATGCGTTAAAATATTCCTTTAAGTCGCTATAGATCCCCACTTCGTCCATGTCGGGGAAATAAGAGGAGGCTTCGCGCAAATTGTCAAATTGGGTGCTATAAAAGGTGTGTTCTTGGTTGGCGCGTGCATATCTGGCAAAGACAAAATCATCATGTACGCGCTGGATGGTCTGCACATCCACGCCCATATTCACATTGCGTTCGGCATAGCCAATGGATGTTTGTGGCGTGGCGATCACGCGCTGGCGACTATAAAACTCATCGTTAGCATTAGAGATGTTGTTACCCGTAACATCCACCATCACTTGGTGGGCTTGCAAACCGGTGTAGGAGGTATTTAAAGAAGAGAGGATTCCGCCCATAACCCCCCCCTTAAGCTTGGACTTGCAAAAAGCTACTAGCGATCGTTTTTTGCTTGTAGTAGCCCGTGCTTTCATGTGGGATAATCTGTTGCATCAAAGAGGAATAAAACTCTGAGAGGGCAAAAACCACCCGGGCATAATCGGCATTGATCTCTTTGAGCGTACCTAAGAGAGTGCGCATTTGCTTTAAAAGCACCGATCCACGCTCATCTAAGAGCTCGGGCAAGGGTTTATCGGGGTTTTGCTCCATCAACTTGATCATCTCTTGATCGAATAAACACTTACAAGTCTCAAAAGATTGGATACGCTCTTGTTTGAGCGCATTGCGTGCAAAGATCACTTCGTGTTTGGCAAGTTTGACATCTTCCAAATCCTGAGTGGTAAAATCAATGAGAGCTTGCAAATCCGCTACAGATTGTTCAAGATAAGTATAAAGCATGATCACCCCTTAAGATTTGGAATAGCCAAACTCAAGGGAGACCCTTAGTCTGACCCTCCTAGCTAAGCAAATCCTGTGCCATCTTATGGGAGGTTTTATCTAAATCCACTTTGTAATTCCCCTCTTCAATGGCTTTTTTGATTTGGGTGGCCTTGTCGCTAGCATGGGTTTCTTGCTGGAGCTGGCTATCCTCTGGACTCTTGGCAGGTGTAGGGTTCTCATGGACGCTATTATTGGCAACATGCGACACACGAGGTTGTGTATTTCCGATAGAATTAAGCATGCCGTCCTTCCCAATTTGGTTTAGTTTAACCCAATCGGCTAAAATAGCAAAATTTTTAGCCCTAAAATTTTTTCATGGATTTATCGATCTCATCGCGTAGTTGTGTCGGGGTTGTGCGTAATCCCTTGTTATCTGAAAAATCAGCAAATGCACTTGTAGGTCCATGGATAGTCCAGATCATCAAGCCTGATAAAACGATGCAAAAAATCAAAAAAGTAGCGGTGGGCACAAGCCAAATCTGCCAGCGCGATTCTTTAAAATTTCTTTTCACTGCGTGTCCTCCAAAAAAACATGGATTTATAAGTTATTCTACAATATAATGACCTCTTTAGTTAATTAAAGGGAGATGCGTGATTGGCAAAGCAATTCTAGCTTGGGCGTGTTGTGCGGGATTAGGGTTTGGTGCGGTAGCAGAGCAGTTGGTGTGGGAAAAGGGCATGACCTTGTTAAGGTTTTTGGATAAAAATAACATCGATTCCAAAATCTATTACAATCTTTCTTTTCAAGATAAAGAATTGGGCACCGAGATTAGAGCCGGTATGCCCTACTATGTACTCAAAGACGATCAAGGGAAATTACTGCAGGTGCTCGTGCCCGTGAGCGAAGCGGTGCAGTTACGCTTGAGTCGGGATAAGACAAGCGATCAATTTCACTTAGACTTTATCCCCATTGTTTTCACCACGGTTCAAAAAAGTCTCTTTATGCGGGTTAAAAAATCTCCCTATAGCGATATTTTAAGAGTGAGTGGGAATGCCCACCTAGCCAAAGAGTTTATCGCCATCTATAAAAAAACCATCAATTTTAAACGGGTGATCAAAGGCGATCAACTAGGAATCATCTACACCCGTAAATACCGCTTGGACAGGCCTTTTGGTTCGCCTAATATCAAAGCGGGTATGGTCGAAACCCACCGCAAAAGCCATTATATCTTTGCTTATAAGAGCAAATATTACGATGAAGAAGGTAAGGAGGTGGTGGATTTTCTCTTGGAAACGCCCGTGCGCTATTCGCGTGTTTCCTCTAAATTTTCACAAGGGCGCATGCACCCCATTTTAGGCGAAGTGCGCCCGCATTATGGCGTGGATTATGCTGCCAAACAAGGGAGCTTGATCAAATCTGCCACCGATGGCTACATTGTGTCTATTGGGAGGAAGGGGGGGTATGGGAATGCCATTGAAATCAAGCATGGCAATGAATTGCGTTTGCTGTATGCCCATATGAGTTCTTTTGCCAAAGGTCTTAAAATGCATAGTTATGTAAGAAGGGGGCAGGTTATTGGCAAAGTCGGGAGCACCGGACTTAGCACAGGCCCACACCTACATTTTGGCGTGTACAAAAACAACCGCCCCATTGATCCACTCGGGCGTATCCGCACGGCCAAGAATCAGTTAATGGGCAAAGAAAAGCATCTCTTTAGCCAAGCGATCCAGCCCTATAAGGATATTTTAGAAGATGCGCGATCCTTTGAATACGCCCAAAAAGAAACCCCTAAGATTACCTATTAATGCCTAAAATCGCCTATAGCAATATCCAAGTCATCGATTGCCCCAACTCTCTTTATTTCAAGCCCAAACGCATTCTTTATGAAGAGGAAGGCGTATCCAAAAGCTGGGACATGGTTAGGGTGCATGATAGCGTGGCAGTCCTACTCTACCATATGCAGAAGCAAAGCTTTGTGTTGGTCAAGCAATTCAGGCCCCCGGTTTTTGTGAGCGCGTGTCTGTATGGCGGGCAAACCCATGATGGCTACACCTATGAGCTTTGCGCCGGGATTGTGGATAAGACCCATAAAAGCATCGAAGAGATTGCATGTGAGGAAGTTTTGGAGGAATGCGGGTATGAGGTTACGCCCAGCATGCTCGAAAAAATCGGTGTCTTTTACAGCACAACGGGCATTAGCGGGAGCAAGCAGACCATGTTTTTTGCCCCTATTGCTCAAGAACACTACCGACACAAGGGCGGGGGCGTGGGGATTGAAAATATTGAGCTTATCTATCTTCCACTTGCTGAGACTGAAGGTTTTATCCAAGATGAACAAAAATGCAAGAGTATTGGGCTGGGCTATGCGCTGACTTGGTTTCAAAACTATTGCAAGGATCGCCATGCTTAAAAGGTGGTGTCTAGGCTTTTTGGGTTTTAGCTTGGCTTTTTTGCACGGGATGGCCTGGAATGAAGTCCTCAAAATCAACATCGATGCGGTGGATACGCATAAAAAAATCGTGCGTTTCCAAGCCTATAATCTCAAAGTGGGCGAGACCGGCTATATTTTGGCCAAATTGACCGACTACAATGTGATTGCCGCTAAGGTAGAAGTGGTGAATGTCCGTGATGGGGTAGCTTTTGGCAAATATGGGGAATATAGCGTGATGAAACAACGCCATTTGCCCACCCCTAGAATGGTGCCCAAAAAAGGCTACATGGCAATTTTTAGAGAATTTAACCATCAAGCCTTTTTGGTCGCCCCCGACTCGCATTTGTATGAACAGATCAAGGATCATTATCCAGACATCAACTTTATTAGTTCTGATCTGCTCATGCTCTTTTTTAATGGATTTGACCCCTCAGCGCGATCTTTTCGAAGGGCTTGTGATATTTATAGTGTGGGCTTGCTCTTTTTGGTGAGTACGGATCGCCTCAATATCTTAGATTGCCAAAGCTTTGCGGTGCTAGAGAGTCAAAAACTCGATACTTCCAAGGTCCGCCGCACTTCTGCCCCCTTTTTTTCGCGCGTAGAGGGCGTGGATCGGGGCACTTTAGGTAAGGTGCTTTCAGGAGGCAAGTCCAAAAATTACTTTAGTTTTTATGACAACTTGCTCAAAAAAGAGGCTCAAAAAAGATTAGAACATGCCGTTAAGGCTGAGCAAAGACGTGAATATGAGATGGAAATGAGAGAGGCTAAAAGTGCCCAAGAAAAGAAAAGCGTGAGGGAGCAATACAAAAAGGAGAAAAAAGAGGACAAAGAAAATATCACCCCCAAACTCTCCAAACAAGAAAAGGACGAGGAAAAGAGCTTAGATCAAGTGGGGGCTCAAGAGAGGGCTAAAGAGGATTTGGAGGACAAAAGAGAATACCAAAAGGAATTAGCCAAAGAAAAGGCAGAGCAGAAAGCCCAAAGAAAAGCCAAGAGAAAGGCTAAAAAAGAGGCGAAAGAAAAACTCAAGCAAGAGCAACGTTTAGAAAAAGAGCAGGGAGATCAAAACCCATAAGGAGCGTCCATGCTAGAGCCTAGCCATGCCAGCTATCTTAAAAATTTGGTCGGGGAGGGGAACTTCTATGATGATTCCCCACACCTTAGTGCCTACGCCTACGATGCCACCAAAGAGCGTTATTTGCCCGATGGAGTGATCTTTGCTAGAGATGAGCACGATATTAGCCAAATTTTAGCTTATTGTAACATGCACAAAATTATTGTCGTGCCCAGAGGGGCGGGAAGTGGTTTTACTGGGGGGGCTCTGAGTGTGCGTGGGGGGCTGATCTTGAGCTTGGAGCGCATGGATCAAATTTTAGAGATTGATGAAAAGAATTTGATTGCACGGGTGCAACCCGGGGTGATCAACAAACATTTTCAAGAGGTGGTTGAAAAACGTGGGCTGTTTTACCCCCCCGATCCAGCTAGCCAAGATCAAAGCACTTTGGGGGGGAATGTGAGCGAGAATGCCGGGGGGATGCGTGCGGCCAAATATGGGATCACCAAAGACTATGTGATGGCTTTAAGGGCTGTGTTGCCCAATGGGGACATTATCCGTGCGGGCAAAAAGACGATTAAAGACGTGGCTGGATTCAATGTGGCTGGGATTTTGATCGCTAGCGAGGGGTGCTTGGCTGTGATCACCGAGATGACCTTGAAGCTCTTAGCCAAACCCAAGTTACGCCAATCAGCGATGGGTGTTTTTAACAGCATCAAAGAAGCGATGGAGGCGGTGTATAAGAGTATGGCTAGTGGGGTTACCCCTGTGGCGATGGAGTTCTTAGACAACTTAACCATCAAGGCGGTCGAACAACGCTTCAATAAGGGGTTACCCATCGGGGCTGGGGCAATTTTGATCACCCAAGTAGATGGGAGCGTGCCCGAGCAAATCAGCTGGCAACTCCAAGAGATTGAAAAGCATTTTAGGGAAAATGGGTGTGTGGATTTTAAAATCGCCCAAACCCCTCAAGAAGAAGAGAATCTTTGGTTTTCACGGCGCAACGCCTCTCAGAGTATCAGCGTCTATGGCAAGAAAAAATTAAACGAAGATGTTACCGTGCCCCGCGCTAGTCTGCCGGCCCTGCTTGAAGAAGTGGGGCGTATCAGTGTAGAATATGGCTTTGCTATCCCGTGTTTTGGGCATACTGGCGATGGGAATGTGCATGTGAATGTGATGGTGGCCAATCCCTCTGATCGAGCCCAGTTAGAGAAAGGACACCAAGCAATGGAGGCGATTTTTAAGGTAGCCATTGCCTTAGAAGGGACTTTGAGTGGGGAACATGGGATCGGGCTGTCTAAGGCTAAGTTTATGCCCCTAGCCTTCAATGAGTCCGAGATGGCACTCTTTAGGCGTATTAAACAAGCCTTTGACCCCAACAACATTTTAAACCCCTTCAAAATGGGGCTGTGATTTTAGCCTTTTTTAAACCCCCAAAGAGCTTCCCTAGCCCCTATCTAGCCTTGCGCACAGATGACAAGGGCTTAGTGAGCCTAGACTTTGTAACACAAGCACCAAGCACCCCAAAGCCTGATATTTTGATGCAGGCGGTGTTAGAGGCTTTAGAGGGCTATTTTAGTGGGGGGCTTAAAAACTTTGATTTGCCCTTAAGTCTAGAGGGTTCGCCCTTTGAAAAACAAGTTTGGCACGCCTTGCAAAATATCCCCTACGCCCAAACCCGCACTTACCAAGAAATTGCCCACGCCATTAACAAACCTAAGGCTTATCGCGCTGTGGGCAATGCAAACCACAATAACCCATGCCCCATTGTGATCCCATGCCATAGAGTGGTTTTAAAAAATGGCGCACTAGGGGGCTATGGGGGTGGGGTGGCGATCAAGGCTTGGCTCTTAGAGCATGAAAAAAAGGTTTTGGAGCAATGAAGTATTGTATTTTTCTACCTTGACATGCCTGCCCTACTTGGCTATCATAGTTATTTAAGACTAGGAGAGCGCATGCAAGGGAGTGATAGAATTTTTGTAGCTGGGCATAGGGGTTTGGTGGGGCGCGCGATGGTGGCGTGTTTGCAAGAACAAGGTTTTGATCACTTGATTTTAAAAACCCACTCTGAGCTAGATTTAACACAACAGAGTGCGGTGGAGCAATTTTTTGAGATAGAACGCCCCGACATCGTCATTTTAGCGGCGGCTAAAGTGGGGGGGATTTTGGCCAATCACACCTACCGCGCGGAGTTTATTTATCAAAACCTAGCCATCCAAACTAACACGATCCACTATGCCTACAAATATGGAGTTAAAAAACTCTTATTTTTAGGCTCCACTTGTATTTACCCTAAAGAGAGCCCCCAGCCCATTAAAGAGCAAGCCCTTTTAACTAGCCCCCTAGAACCCACTAACGAACCTTATGCCATTGCCAAGATCGCGGGCTTAAAGATGTGCGAAGCCTACAACGCCCAATATGGCACGAACTTTATCAGCGCGATGCCCACCAATTTATATGGCGAACACGATAATTTTGACCTACACGATTCGCATGTCCTGCCCGCACTCTTAAGAAAAATGCACCTAGCCCGCTTGTTAGAGAACGATCGCCTAGATTTGGTGTTGCAAGATTTGCAGATGTCTAGCCAACAAGAAGCCTTAAATCTCTTAGAACAACACGGAGTGAGCGCGCAGGGGGTGCGCATTTGGGGCAGTGGCGCGCCTAGACGCGAGTTTTTGCATGTGCGCGATTTAGCCCGGGGGTGTGTATTTCTCTTACAACACCAACAAGCTAGTGCTACACTCAACCATACCAATATTGGCACGGGGGAGGATATTAGCATTAAAGATTTAGCCAACTTGATTAAAGAGATTGTGGGCTTTAAGGGGGATTTAGTCTTTGACCCCTCTAAGCCCGATGGGACTTTATTAAAATGTAGCGATGTGAGCAAGATCGCTAATTTGGGTTGGCGCGCAAGTATCCCCCTAGAAGAGGGGATTAAAAATCTCTATGAATGGTATCAAAACAAGTAGGGCAATAAGATTAGGCGAGCTTGGGTTATCAGATTATGTCAAATGCCAATGCGTTTTCACACACGGGAATCTATGTGGGTGGGGGGCAGATTGTGCATTTGACCGGCAAATTTAATGGGA
>NZ_VKGC01000013.1:0-36819 GCF_007280785.1 Helicobacter mehlei | reverse complement strand
TACCCTGGCGCATCGTTTGCCCGGTTATTTTTGTTTGCCTAAAACCCCACCCCCGGCCCCCACATGCCCAACTTTTTTTTCAAAACCCCCCCCCCCCCCCCCCCAACAAGCAAGCAATCTTAAGCTTGAATTCCAAATTTTTGATGCCATCGATAAGCACAGCGATTATTTTAAAAGCGGATTGATTGAAAACTCCTATTCTCCTGAATGGCTCAAAGAAAGCGAATGGTCTAAAGGCACGCACGGGCGGAAGCTATTGCCCGAGGAGCTGGGTTGTTATGCTAGCCATTACATGCTGTGGCTCAAGTGCATTGAGCTTAACCGCCCCATCGTGATTTTAGAGGATGATGTGGTGCTCAAACCCCATTTTTATGAAAGTGTAGTGCATTGCGTGCAAAGCCCCTTTGATTTTGTGCGCTTGTTTGCCACCTTTTGGGAGATCAAAACCAAAAGATCGGCCATTGCCCACATGGGCGGGTCGCAAGTGTTGCCCACCGATCCCAAAGTTGAAGTGATTTTAAAAGAACATTTTTATCTATCATTCTTTCAAGTCCTCTCCACAGCTGCCTATTATCTGACTCCCAAGGCCGCAAAAGCCTTTGTGAGCGCGAGTTTGCACTTCACCGAGCCCGTGGATGTCTTCTTTACTTTAGTACATACCCACAAAATCCCCAATCTGACATACATCCCCTTGAGTGTGGGATTTAGTAAATACCACACGATTTCAACGATCGCATCAGATGATCCCACCTTATGGACCAGCACCCACAAACCCTCCATGCGATTCCTCACCCGCTTTTTAACCTCTGCTTTCTTCACGGCCCGCCGCTACTATTATTACCGCTTGTTTCTCAAACGCTACACCCATCTGCACTAAGAGTTTCTAAAAATGGGGGGGAGGATCTGATCGTAAGTGTGGTTTTGAATCGTGGCATGCAGAGTCTGGGCTATTTGGTGGTAATGTTGCGGGTCGCTAAGCAAAGAATCGATTTTGTGTGCCATTTCCTGGGGGGTTTGCACCACCAGATCGGCACAAAGTTGCTTGACTTGCCCAATATCCAAAGACACAAAGGGCAAGCCATATTGCATGCTCTCTAAGATCGCCAAGGGGTAGCACAGATGGGGGGCGGCGTGCAAAAACAAAGTAGCATGGGCAAAGAGGGCTAAGACTTGTGGGCGTTCTAAAAAATGCAAGAAAAACACGGGCTTAAAGCCATGTTGATCATCGAGCTCTTGCTTGCGGGCTTTGAGCATGCCCAAAGCCCGCCCGTCATTATAAGACCCGACAAACACCAAAGGGATTTGTGTTTGGCTTAAATAATAAGCTTGCAAAATTTGATCATGGTTGTTATGCAGGCTGTAATTAGAGACACTGAGCAAATAGGGGGTTTGCATCAGGGTTTCTAAATCCCCGCTAGGTTCTGTGGGCACGATTAAGGGGAGTTGCAAGCTCTTTGGGGGATAGGTCTGTAAAACCCCATGGGGTAAAATACCGACTTTGGAGCAAAGGGGGGCTAGAGTGTGGTGAGCATGCGTGTCTTGACTGAGGAAAAACACACAATCAAAGTCTTTAAGGTGCGCTTCAAGTGTGCGTTTGAGCCATCTAAAATAGTTCTTTTCTTTGCTCAAGCGGAGCAAGCAGATCTTGGCGATTTCCTTGATGCGCCGTTCCCACGAATTATCCTGCCATCTAGTGGGCGTATCCTCTAGCCGCAATATTTTTTTAACTTTCAAAGTGGGCAACAAATCATAGAGCAGATCGCATGCCCAGTGTAGGGTGTGGGCATTGGCAATTCCTGAGCAAAACAAGAGATCGCAATCAAAATGCGCCACAAAATCCCGATAAGTGGCAATCTCGCCCTTAGTCAAGTAGCCTTCCGTATAAATATGAAACCCGATTACAAACAGATTAGGGGCGATTTCTATGGCTTCTTTGGTGGTGTTTGCGCTGCTGATGCTGTGTTTTGTGCCCTCCCATTGGAGGATTTGCAACCCTAGAGTGTCAGTATCACTGGTGCAGACAAAAACGCTGTGCCCCGCCCTAGCAAGGGCTAGGCTCAAGTGGTAATCTGCCATTGCCCATCCTAGTTGCAAGGGGTAATACTGGCTGGTGCAAAAGAGAACGCGCATAGGAATCCTGGATTCAAAAATTTAGGGGATTATAACACAAGGGCTTGCTAGACCTGTTAATATTAGCACTATTTTGGTTTTAATCTAAGTTTAGCTAGTATGCCGGTATGATCCATTCTAGATTGAGGATACCCAATGGTTGTTCTTTACAGCACCGAGCAATATTACCCTCTACAGGCGGGCAGGGCCACCGCCGATTATAATCTCACTTATGCCCTAGCGCAAGCCGGACATGTGGTCTATGTGATCACAAACAACACCTATGGTCCGCTCCAGCTCAAAAGGGAGGGGGGCATCTCGATTGTTTCTAGTGGCTCGATACGCAGAGAAGCCATTGAAATTGCGCCCCGTTTGTTTGTGATCGAGATGGACATTTATTACAAAGAGGGCTGGAAGGGTGAGGTGGCACTCTATCAGGACTTTGTGCGTTACTTTGAGTGCGATCTATTCATCGCTTCTGGAATTTGGGCTTGGACAAGTGATCTGACCTTTGATTTGTTGCCTGTGTGCTCCGCTAAAAAGAAAATCTTGCGATCCCACGGGGAATATGCGCTCATATATGGTGGCCCCAAAGGCTTTGTGCAACATCTCAAACTTTGGGCTAAAAAAATTCTCTATAGTGCTGAACGCTATAGATTAAACGCCTATGTTCCCTTGTTACGCGCCAAACTCAAGCAATGTTTAAAAGATTATGATCGGGTCTTTTTCCTGCACAAGCGTAGCCATGGGTATGAGTATCTCAGACCTTATTGCCCCAACATTGATGTGTTGCCCAATGGGGTTTTTGAAAAAGATATTTGCCCGCCTAAAACCTTACCAAAAAGTTATTTGTGCCCACAACACAACACAACACAACACAACACAACACACAACCTACTAGAGAATTGGGGCGATGGGCCTTATGTGTTGAATGTTTCAAGCTACTACAAGGAAAAGGGTCAAGATGCCGTGCTAGAGGCTTACTACCGCAGTGAAGCAGACATTCCTTTGGTTTTTGTGGGGTTTTTAAATGCCGGGGATACCCTCGATTCTCTCAAGACTCTAAAAACACAGCTAGATCACACATACGGCACTAGAGAAGTGCATTTTTTATACCAACTCCCACGCGAGCAAGTGTTGGAGATTTTTAAAAAAGCCACACTCTTTTTGCATGCTAGTCATGAAGAGGGCTTCCCGATGGTGATTTTGGAAAGCATGCAATTTGGCATCCCCTTTATTTGCACCGATGTGGGCAATGTCCGGGATTTATGTGCAGAATTAATTATCAATAGCCCTCTAGAAATGGCTACAAAAATCAATGCCTTACTGGGTAGTCCAGATTATTACAACCAAATGTCCCAAGAATTGCACTATACGATTAAAGAATACACTTACGAAAAGATTGTAGGTAAGGTGGAGTCTGTGATTCAAGACTAATGGAATCAAAGAGGTTATTACAAAATAGGGGCTTATGCTCATAAACACAACAAAAACCGTAGGTTATCTTAGGAGTTAAGCATAATCCAAAATCTCCCTCAAGTCTAGGGTTTGTGCCACCACGCTGGCAGCTTTCTTGGTGATCTCTTTGGCATTAAAGGCGATGCTCAAGTTAGCTAATTTAAACATACTGATGTCATTAGCCCCATCACCTATAGCCAAGGTGTGTTCAACCTGTAATAACTCTTGCAAACTGGCTAGCATTTCTGCTTTAGAGTCGGCGCGCATCATGGGGCCACTCACTGCACCGCTCAATACCCCCTCTTTGGTGTGTAGGGTGTTACTAAAGTGCCCATCTAGCCCTAACTTCTCTTTAAAAAACCCAGTCGCCCATGTAAAGCCCCCGCTCAAGGACACCACCTTATAGCCCCTTTGGTGCAAGCCCTGCACCACTTCGTACGCTCCTATATGTAGTGGTAAGCTTTGGCAAATTTCTTTAGCCTTGCCCACATCCATGCCCTTAAGCATAGCCACTCTTGTTAGTAAGCTCTCATAAAAATCTGCCTTGCCCTCCATCGCTCTAAGCGTGCAATTCTTTACATCTACACCCACCCCATAAGCTTGGGCTAAAACCTCCAAAGTCTCGGCATTAACCAAAGTCGAGTCAAAATCAAAGACCGCTAATTTCATGGGATTCCTTTTTATTGTTGTTGGGGTAGGCGTAGGGCAAAAGATAGCCCCAAAAGTTTAAAATCTAAGCCCACCGCCTCTAGGGCTAGGTGGGTTTGCCAAGTAGCCCACTCCCCTAAAAAGTCTGCTTTCTTAGCGTCCAAATATGCCCGCGCCTTGTGATCTTCTGTATAAAGTGGTTCGCCTACAATGGGGAACCCCAGTGTACTTAAATGCAAACGGATTTGGTGGGTGCGCCCGGTTAGGGGCGTGATTTTTAAGTGGGTTTGCTTGGTCTTTGGGTTATAGCTTAGCATTTCTACAGTGGTCGCGCTGGATTTCCCTCTTGAATCGATTGTAGAGCGCACGCCCAAATCCCCCCGTATGCTAGCTGGTTCTAAAATGGGCAAGATCACGCTAAAAGCCCCGCTAGCATACAAACGCAAATCCCCTTGCACGCTGGCAAAATAAGTCTTTTGGATACGCCGCAAGCTAAACAACTCCCTTAAGGCGTTTTCGTGTGTCTTGCTTTGACTCACTAGGACTAATCCGCTGGTTTCATAATCTAGGCGGTGGATCAAGCGCGCTTGGGAGTTGTAGGCATAAATGCTTTCATATAGACTATGGGCGTGGTAGTTTTTGGGGTGGCTATAGAGGTTTTTGGGCTTGTAGTAAAGAGCAAAAAAGGGGGTGGTGAAAATGGGAGTAATTTCGGGTTTTTGGGCGGGTTTAAAAAAGAGCAGGCGCACGGGCTGATCTAAAATTTGCGCCTTGTGGAGTTTTTGCCCTTGCAGGGTGCATAAACGCCCCCGATCGATATGGCTTTGGGCTTGCTTGGAGCTACAAGCTAAAATCTCAGCCACAAATTTAGCCGCCTTTGTGGGGACTTTGGGCGTGAAAACTTCCTCAATAAAGGGCATTACATGCAAGCTTGCACAAAGGCTTTAAACAAAGGATTGGGGGCGATTAGGCGGGAGGTGAATTCGGGGTGGTATTGCACACCCAAAAAGAAGGGGCGATTGCGCAGACTCAAAGCCTCTACAATGCTTTGTTGGTCGTGATCGATGCTTGTAGCCACCACTTCTAAGCCATGTTCTTGATAGGCTTGTAAATAATGAGGGTTGATGGCGTAGCGGTGGCGGTGGCGCTCTAAGATATTCTCAGCATTGTAGATTTGGACGATTTGGGAGTCTTTTTTAAGGGTGATGCTGTGCGTACCCAAGCGCATGCTAGAACCCTTATGCGTGGTGTTAGCTTGGCTGTGGAGTAAATCCACCACCTTATGAGGAGCATTTTTGTCAAACTCGCTAGAGTGTGCCCCACTCAAGCCCAGCACATGCCTAGCAAATTCCACGACCATGAGTTGTGCCCCCAAACACACCCCAAATAAGGGGACATGGTTTTCTCTAGCATAGGTTATTGCATTAATCATGCCCTCAATTCCACGATGCCCAAAGCCACCCGGGATCAAAATCCCTTGCAAGTCTTGCAAAGTATGGGCGATGCGTTGTTTTAATTGCATATCGCTTTCGCCCTCTTGGTTTTGCAAATCTTCGCTATTGATAAAGATCACCTCGACCTTCACTTTTAAGTGCGCTCCCACACAGACCATGCTTTCCAAATAGCTTTTGTACGACTCACCCAAATGGACATATTTCCCCACGAACCCAATTTTGAGCGCGCGTTCCGGATTTAAGATGTGATACACCAAGTCCTCCCATTGCTGGAGGGCATGTTGATCCAAAGAGGCTTTTAGGTTAAAATGCCTAAAAAGCGCGTCTAAAAGCCCCTCTTGCAAGTAATGCGTTGGGCAGGCATAGATGGTGGGCGCATCTTTGGCTTGGATGACATTTTCCACACACACATCGCAACTGCTGGCAATCTTGGTCTTGATCTCAGGGCTTAAATCTTGACTACAGCGCGCTAAAATGATATTGGCACTCACGCCCAAACGGCGTAATTCAATAATGGAGTGTTGGGTGGGTTTAGTCTTGAGTTCATGGCTGGTGGCAATGAGGGGCACTAAAGTTACATGGATATTGGCCACTTGTTTAGAACCTAGAGCATTTCTAAGTTCCCTAATGGCTTCTAAATAAACCATGCCCTCAATGTCACCTACCGTACCCCCCACTTCCACGATTAAAAAATCCTTGCCCTCCCCCAGTTTTAAAATGCGTTCCTTGATCTCTTCGACAATGTGGGGGATCACTTGGATTGTCTTGCCCAAGTATTTGCCCTCTCTCTCCTTTTCAATCACGCTCAAATAAATTTGCCCTGTGGTGAAGTTGTTTGCCTTAGAAAAGTCCTTGTTTAAAAAACGCTCGTAATGCCCGATGTCTAAATCAGTTTCGCTCCCATCAGCAGTTACAAAAACCTCGCCATGCTCAAAAGGACTCAGCGTGCCCGGATCTACATTGATGTAGGGGTCGATCTTTAAAATATCCACTTTAAAGGCACAGAGTTTTAATAAATACGCCAAACTACTAGAGGCTACTCCCTTGCCCAAAGAACTCAAAACCCCTCCCGTGATAAAAACAAATCTCGTTTTCATGCTTCCTTCTTCTAATATAAATTGACAACTAGGTAATTGTCCTTTTGATCGATCTTATACTGGTATTGCCCATCTAAAGTGATAATGAAGCGGTAGAAGTGGTCATGGGTGTTAATGGCGATGTTGCGGACATATTTATGCTTGATGGGCAATTCCTGCCTCAAATCCTTTACCTTGCGATCAATATCGATAACGAGCCGATAGGGGTTAATGAGCACAAAGGATCGCTGGATACTATCTGCCGTCCTCAAATAAAGTTTATTATCCCGAATCCAAAACTCATACCCTCCAATGTTATAGGTACTCTTCTCGGGTTGTAAAAGCGCGCCTTCTTGGGTGAGTTTGAGCGGGTAGTGCCAGTCGATGTGTTGGTTAATATCCACCTCTTGGGTGTGGGTTGTACCATCCAAATCTTGGTAGAAAATGGTGATTTTAGAGAGGACTCTAGCGGTGGTGGGCAAAGAAACCTTAATGGACTTAAAATAATCAAATACCTCATCTTTAGGGAATTTGGTATCGGCGCGTTGGGCTTTCTTTAAGGGTACAAAGGGATTATCTCTAGCCTCCAACACGCTCAAAACCAACAAGATACCCAGCCATTTGGACATATTCACTTCTTTGGTTCTAGTTCTTTGAGTTCAAAGAGTTGTTTTTGGAGTTTGGCATTTTCATATTGCAAGTTCTGCACGGCACTTTGCAACATCCCTTGTCTCTGTTCTAGCGCATTTAACACCTCAAAGGAGTTATTTCCAAAAAATAACCCACCTAGGTAAATGCCTAGCGCAACCAATGCACCAAAAAACAACAACACCCACCGGTATGAATAAATAGACTGCCACACCCACATCAATCAAAGACTTCGGGATGTCTATCCGTATTGAAGAATTTTTCCTTGATCTTGTTGGCGATCTCTAGAGCTAGATCGGGATCGTTTCTCAAGGTCAGCTTCGCCGCTTCTCTGCCCTGCCCTAGTTTCCTATCTAAGTAGCTAAACCATGCCCCGCTTTTTTCCACCATGTCTAACTTCACCCCATAGTCAATCAACTCGCCCTCATAGCTAATCCCCTCGCCATACATCACATCAAATTCGGCTTCTTTGAAAGGCGGAGCAACCTTGTTCTTCACCACTTTAACCTTAACCCGGTTGCCAATCGGGTGTTCGCTAGCCTTGAGCGTGGCGATGCGGCGGATGTCAAGACGCACGCTGGCATAAAATTTCAACGCATTGCCTCCAGTGGTGGTCTCTGGACTCCCATAGCCCATCGTGCCAATTTTCATGCGAATCTGGTTGATAAAAATTAAAATCGTGTTCATTTTGTGCAAAATACCCGTGATCTTACGCAAAGCTTGGCTCATCAAGCGGGCTTGCAAGCCCACATGCTGATCACCCATGTCCCCCTCAATCTCAGCCCGCGGGGTGAGGGCCGCCACTGAATCAACCACGATCACATCCACTGCCCCACTGCGTGCCAAAGCCTCTAGGATTTCCAAAGCTTCCTCGCCCATATCCGGTTGGGAGATGAGCAAGTTATCTGTATCTACCCCTAAGTTTTTAGCATATTTGACATCTAGGGCATGCTCGGCATCGATAAAAGCACAAGTACCCCCCAATTTTTGCGCTTCGGCAATCACATGCAAAGCTAAGGTGGTTTTCCCACTGGACTCGGGTCCATATATTTCCACGATACGCCCCTTAGGCACGCCCCCGATACCCAATGCCAAATCCAGCCCCAAAGAGCCCGTGGGCGTGGCTTCAATACGTTCCACTTCTTTGTCGCCCAAACGCATCAAAGCACCCTTGCCAAAAGTCTTATCAATCTGCTTGATCGCCAAATCCAACGCCTTTTGTCTTTGTTCATCCACGCCAAGTCCTTTTAGATCAAAAGCCACATTCTAACACCTTGCGCCTTAAACAAAGGTTTATCTTTTATGTGGCACAATTAGGGGCGATTTTTTGCTTTTTTAAGGGCTATGCATGGTGAAGTTTTTGGTATTTTTGGGTACGCTCTATTTGAGCGGGTGTCTGCAACCCATGGATGGCCCACAAGCCGAAAAAGTAGATAAACAAGTGCAATGCGGGTTTGGCTCGAGTGGATGTTAAGATAAAAGGATCAAATTGGCAGAGGTGATTGGTGTTAAAAAAGAGGGTGTTATCTATGATTTGCAGAGCGCACAGGATTTAGGCATTCAAGGCGATCCCATCACCTTTGGGGAGGAGCCCGAGGCTTTGGAGATTTTGAGGCACTCTTGCGCGCATTTACTAGCCCAAGCGATCAAGCAACTCTACCCCGATGCGCAATTTTTTGTCGGCCCCGTAGTCGATGAGGGGTTTTATTATGACTTTAAGACCCAAGCTAAAATCTCTGAGGAAGATTTAGCCGTGATTGAAGCCAAAATGAAAGAGATCGCCAAAAACAAACACGCCATCATCAAGAGCAATTTAACCCGCAAGCAAGCCCTAGAACGGTTTAAAGATGATACACTCAAACACGCCGTGATGTCCAAAATTGAGGGGGATTGTTTGAGCGTCTATGCACAAGGTGGATTTGAAGATCTCTGTAGAGGTCCCCACTTGCCCCACACGGGATTTTTAGAGCACTTCAAGCTGACCAAATTAGCCGGGGCGTATTTGGGCGGTGATGAAAAGGCGGAGATGTTGCAACGCATTTATGGGATCGCCTTTGCCAAAAAAGAGAGTTTGAAAGCCTATTTAACCCAGCTAGAGGAAGCCAAAAAAAGGGATCACCGCAAATTAGGGCAGGAGTTGGGACTATTTTGCTTTAATGAGGATTTGGGGGCGGGCTTGCCCATATGGCTACCCAATGGCATGCGTTTGCGCAAACGCCTAGAGGATTTATTGAGCCAAGCCCTACTCAAATATGGCTATGAGCCTGTGCGGGGGCCCGAGATTTTGAAAAGCTCGCTTTGGCAGACCAGCGGACACTATGACAACTACAAAGAAAACATGTATTTTACGACCATCGATGAGATCGAATATGGGATCAAGCCTATGAATTGTGTTGGGCATATCAAGGTCTATCAACATGCCCTGCGTTCTTATCGGGATTTGCCCTTGCGTTTTTACGAATATGGCGTGGTGCATCGGCATGAAAAAAGCGGGGTTCTACATGGGCTTTTAAGGGTGCGTGAATTTACCCAAGATGATGCGCATATTTTTTGCCGTTTTGATCAGATCAGAGCGGAGGTGCAAGCCATTTTGGAATTCACTAAAAAAGTGATGGGGGCTTTTGGGTTTGCCTATGAAATGGAGCTTTCTACTAAGCCAGAAAAGCACATTGGTAGCGCACAAGTGTGGGAGCAAGCCACAGATGCTCTAAGGCAAGCCTTAGAGAAGCAGGGGATTAACTTCAAGATCGATGCAGGCGGGGGGGCATTTTATGGCCCTAAGATCGACATTAAGATCACCGATGCGATCGGGCGTAAGTGGCAATGTGGGACCGTGCAGGTGGATATGAATTTGCCTGCGCGTTTTGCTCTGAGCTACACTAATGAGCAAAGCCTAGAGGAACAACCCGTGATGATCCACCGTGCGATCTTGGGCTCTTTTGAACGGTTCATCGCGATTTTGACCGAACATTATGGCGGGAATTTTCCCTTTTTTATTGCGCCCGTGCAAATTGCTTTAGTTCCCGTTTCACAAGACCAGCTAGAATACGCTTTAGCCCTCAAAGATCAGCTAGTGGATTTGGGGCTATTCGTGCAAGTGGTGCATAGAAATGAGACTTTAAGCAAGCGCATTCGGACTTTAGAAAAGCAGAAAGTGCCCTTAATTGGTGTCATTGGGGCTCAAGAAGTGCAGGATCGAAGCCTAGCAATTCGGGATCGGGCTTTAGGTAAACAATATTCGATGAAAATGGAGGCATTAATCAACATGGTAAAGGGTAAGATGCAAGAGGTTAGTTTTTGAGCAAAGAAGAAGTGTTGCTAAATGATGCGATTGATTTTAAGCAGGTGCGTTGTGTGGGCGATGGGGGGGAGCAGTTTGGAATCCTATCTTCTAAAGAGGCTTTAAGGATCGCGCATTCTAAGGGCTTGGATTTGGTTTTGATTGCAGCCAATGCCAAGCCCCCCGTGTGTAAGGTGATGGATTATGGCAAATATTGCTACCAAGCCGAAAAGAAGCTCAAGGAAGCCAAGAAAAAGCAAAAGCAGATTGAGATCAAGGAGATCAAACTCTCCACCCAGATCGCCCAAAATGACATCAACTACAAGATCAAGCATGCTCGGGAGTTCATTGAAGAGGGCAAGCATGTGAAGTTTAAGGTGGTGCTTAAAGGTAGAGAGAGTAACGACCCCAAGGCGGGCTTGAGCGTGCTTGAGCGGGTGAGAGACATGATGAGTGATATTGCCGATGCGCAAAAAGAGCCCAAGAGCGAGGGGCGTTTTGTGATGTGGCTTTTTGTGCCTCAAAAGAAATAAATTTATGAAAGGAGAGCAGATGCCTAAGATGAAGACCAATCGTGGGGCAGCCAAGCGTTTTAAGGTGAAAAAAAATCTCATCAAACGCGGGAGTGCTTTTAAAAGCCACATTTTGACCAAAAAAAGCCCCCAACGCAAGGCTAATCTCAACGCACCCCACTATGTGCATAGCACCAACATGCACGCTGTGGCAAGCATGTTGTGTCGCTAGCTTAAGTTTTCCCCCTCCAAGCGCAAGCTAAAAAGGGTTAAGATCAACACACCTCAAAAGGTAAAGGAAAAAAATGAGAGTCAAAACAGGCGTTGTGCGTCGCAGACGGCATAAAAAAGTTTTAAAGCAAGCCCGTGGATTTTACAGCGGGCGTAGGAAGCATTTTAGGAAGGCCAAAGAGCAATTAGAACGCAGTTTGTGTTATGCCTTTAGGGATCGCAAACAAAAGAAACGCACTTTTAGGAGTCTATGGATTGTGCGCATCAATGCGGCTTGCCACTTGCACAATACCAGCTATTCCAAGTTCATGCACGCTCTCAAAAGTGCCAATATTGAGTTAGATCGCAAGATTTTAGCCGACATGGCAATGAACAATCCGGGTGCTTTTGAAAAGCTGTTTAACCAAGTGCAGGCGCATCTGTAAGATAATGAGCAATAGCCATTTTGTGGCTATTGCTACAGAAATTTTTAAAATAATATTGTTTTTTTGGTTACCTCTATCTCTTTTGATTAATAAAAATTTTTAATTTTTTATGCTAGAATGAAAATCTCAAACTTCTAAATTTTTAGATTTTAAGAAACTTAGAGTTAAGGATAGCAATGAAAAAATATATGGTGGCGGGCGCAATTCCCCTAGTAGCGGTGTTGTTAGCAGCTGAAGAGGGTCCGGGGCAAAAGCCACAGATGGCTAAAGCGAGCACCCATAAAAAGGTGCGCGCCTCTCAGGGTAGGCATGGCGAAAGAAATGGGTTTTTTATGGGGGCAGATTACCAACTAGGCATGATGAGCTCCACCGAGCAGGCTTGTAGCATGGTTAAGAACCCCAACAGCTATCTTGGTGCTCCAGCACAGATTAGTAGTTGTGATGGCAGTCGCCAACAGGTTAATGTCGGCACAGTGGATAAACCGATTTGGAACACCGTGTGGGGCAATATGGGGAAAAAAAGCTACATGGGTTATCTGAATGGCAAGTCCTATGTAACCAATGGGTTTGGAGTCTTGATGGGCTACAAGCATTTCTTTAAGAAGTTGCCCGAGCTAGGCTTGCGCTATTATGGATTTTTTGATTATGCCGGCACAGGCTATCGGTATTTCAAGCAACTAGGTGGTCCATTGCACTACCAACAGACCAATATCTTTGCCTATGGTGTGGGGACGGACATTCTCTTTAACCCCAAGCCCTTTAACAAAGAAAACTTCCACTTTGGTTTCTTCTTGGGTGTGGCCATCGGGGGGACTTCCTTTGGGCCCACTAGCAAATTCTTTAATCAGCTTCTCCAAACATATGGAACCCACATGCGCCCCTCTAACTTCCAATTCTTTGTCAATGGTGGATTGCGCGTGGGGAGTAGGCACAACGGGTTTGAATTTGGGATCAAAATCCCCACCATTGGCACAAACTACTATTATTCCAACGGAGCAAAAGCGGCGATGAATACACCCTATTCCTTGACCTTGCACCGCAACTTTGTCTTCTACTGGCGCTATATGGTGAGCTTTTAAAGCTTAAAGCACCTATTAGCTCTGCTCTGCTATCATAGGGGGTGGAGAGCGAGCGTCACTGGTGTGGGCCTTGGGCTTCAAACCCAATGGGTGTTTAGGTGTTCTAAGCACCGCAAAGTTCGATTCTTTGGCTCTCTTGCCAAAAAAAGGTTTTTTTATGCAAGAGATTTTCTTATGTTCCATTTCCAATGTCAGCAGTGGGGATTGTAGCGAAGATTGCGCTTATTGCACGCAAAGTTCCCACCACCAAGGCCAAATCCGCCGTTACAAATACAAAAAAGAAGAAGATGTTCTACAAGAGGCTAAGGCTCTGCGCGCCCTAGGGGCTTTGGGCTTTTGCTTAGTAACCTCGGGTAGAGGGCTAGATTCCAAAAAATGCGACTACATCGCTAGGTTGGCGCGCACTATCAAGCAAGAGGTGCCCGATCTGCATTTGATCGCTTGTTGCGGGCGTGCCGATGTGGATTCTCTGCGTTTTTTAAAAGAAAATGGCATTGATAGCTACAACCACAATCTGGAGAGTTCCCAAAATTTCTTCCCCCATATCTGTAGCACCCACCCTTGGGAGGAGCGATTCAGCACTTGTGAAAACACCCTTAAGGCGGGCTTGAGTCTGTGTAGCGGGGGGATTTTTGGACTGGGCGAAAGTTTTGAGGATCGCATTGACTTATTGCGCACCTTGCAATCTTTAACCCCAGCCACCACGCCTATTAACTTTTTTATCCCAAACCCCTCCTTGCCTATTAAACAAAACGTGATGAGCGCACCAGAAGCCTTAGAATGCCTCGTTCTAGCCAAAGAGTTTTTACCCAAAACACGCCTCATGGTCGCTGGGGGGCGTGAAGTGGTCTTTGGGAGCGACCAACAGGGTATTTTTGATTGCGGGGTAGAGGCGATTGTGTTAGGTGATTATTTGACCACTAAGGGTGATGCGCCTAAAAAAGATTTGGAGAGGTTGCAAACTTACGGGCTAAAAATCGCGACTAGCTGTCATTGATCAAGGCATTTTTTAAACATCTGGCACAAAGTGTACTGGGTTTTTGTTATCTGTGTTCTTACTTTATAGATGATAAGGTCAAAAGGCAATTTGAAGCGATCGCCTCTATTTTTTACTATGCCTCTTCGCTGAGTTTCTACACGATCTTATCTTTTTCGCCCATTTTAATTTTTGTCGCCCTTTTTTTGATCACCCCCTTTGCCAAAAGTTTTGAGCTTGAAACCTTGCTCTTTCCCGATAGTCCCGATTTTATCCAAGCGAGTCGTTCCTTTTTGCACTCATTCATACAAAATAACCGCACTTTGGGTGTGGTGCAAATTGCCTCCATTGCGCTCGCCTTTTTCCTCTTTTGTGAGAATTACCGCGACATTGCCTCTAAAATTTTCCACGCCGAACCTAGAGATTATTTTTATTTTAGGGGTAAAAGGATTTTTGTGTTTTGGGGGTTTGGCACGGGCATTGTATTTTTAATTGTCCTACCCTTAATCATTCTCTATGAAATCAAGGTCCAAGCCATCACCAATAACCCCGTGTTGCTCTCTTTTTTGCGTTGGGTGGGGACTTATGTTTTTTGTCTGTTCTCTTTTTTAATGCCCACTAACAAGGTTTTCAAACGGCTATTATACCCCTTATTGTGGAGCCTGATCACGAGCATTTGTTGGAATGTGATGAAATGGGGGTTTGTTTATTACATTCTTTATAACCACACTTATCGCGAACTCTATGGATCGGTGTCGATTCTATGGTTTTTGATGTCCTATATTTACGCCTCGTGGTTACTCTTGCTTTTGGGCATGCATGGCTGTGAGGTGTGTGATCAAAATAGCACTAAGAAACCTCTATTTTCTTAGATAAAGCGTCTAAAACGGCGTTAATGAGTTTGGGAGCTTGTTCCTCCCCGTAATTTTTAGCCAGCTCAATGGCTTCGTTAATCACAATAGGGGATTTGGTGCTGGTGTGCAAAATCTCATAAGCCCCCAAGCGCAAGATCGCCCGTTCCATGCTCCCCATGCGTTTTAAATCCCAATCTTTGAGTAAGGGTCTCAAGGTGTTATCCAAGCTTTCTAGGCGTGTCAGCGTGCCTTCTAAGAGCTCGAGTGCAAAGCGTTGCTGGGCGTTCTTAATTTTCCTCTCTTCTAGTAAACTGGGAGCTAGATTCAAAATCGCCCCATTCCCGCTATCAAAGGCATAGAGCAAACCCACCACCGCCTCTCTAACTTGGCTTCTAGTTGCCATTAGATCAAGGTGTAGAGATTGAGCAGTTCAATCAGCGCATCCATCGCCTCAAAACCCTTATTGCCTGCCTTGCTCCCAGCGCGCTCGATGGCTTGTTCGATATTATCGGTGGTGAGCAATCCAAAGCTAACAGGGATTTTGTATTTGAGCGTGGCATTGGCAATCCCCTTTGTGGCTTCTGCGCTCACATAATCAAAATGGGGAGTCCCGCCCCGAATCAAGGCTCCTACTACACAGATACCATCGTATTTGGCACTAGCTAGCAAGCGATCCAACACAAAGGGCAATTCATAAGCCCCGGGGACTTTCACAATACTCAAATGATCCAAACAACCCCCGTGGCGCTCAAAACTATCCAGCGCGCCCTCAATGAGTCGATCGGTGATGATGTGGTTAAAACGCGCGGCTAAAATGGCAACTTTCTCGCTACCCTTTAAAAAAAGTTTACCTTCAATGCTGTGTGGCATGTTTATCCTTTTGGTGGTTTAAAGATTGGTTGCACTCTTGCAAAGCCAAGAGATCGCTAGCTAAGTCTAAGAGATGAGCGGTTAAAATCATATTGGGTCCATCGCTTAGGGCATTTTGTGGATCAATGTGGGTTTCCATAAAAAACCCATCCACACCCACCACTGCCCCAGCCTTAGCCAAGTAGGGCACAAAGGAGCTATCCCCTGCGCTCTTACCCCCCGCCCCCCCGGGCATTTGCACGCTATGCGTAACATCAAAGATCACAGGCGCAAAGGTGCGCATGATGACCATTGAGCGCATATCCACGACCAAATTTCCATATCCAAAACTTGCCCCCCTTTCGCATAAATAAATGCCATGCTCTAAACACGCCTCATAGGTGGGTGTTTCATGCTTGTTTTTTGCCCGTGTATTTAAAGCCTTAAGCGCGCTGTATTGCATGTCCTTAGGGTGCATGAACTGCCCCTTTTTGATGTTGATTATGCGTTTAGTCTGTGCAGCTGCAACAATCAAATCAGTTTGGCGGCACAAAAACGCCGGGATTTGCAAAACATCGACCACTTCAGCCACAGGACCTGCCTGCACGCTCTCATGGATGTCGGTTAAGAGTTTGTAGCCAAATTTGTTTTTGATGTCCCCTAACATTTGCAAGCCCTTTTGTAGTCCCGGACCTCTGTAGCTCTCTAAACTGGTGCGGTTAGCCTTATCAAAGCTGGCTTTGAAATAAAAATCAAACTTGGGGTTGGAGGCTAGAGGTTTGAGTTCTTGGGCGATCTGCTCTAAAATCTCCCCACTCTCAATCACACACGGACCAGCAATCATCACACTATTAGGCAAGAATCATCCTTGTTTTGAAGTGTGCTATAATACCAGCTTGTCTGTATGGATTTGCTGAAAACGCCAAAGGAGAGTGCATGCAACTATGTTTGGCTTTGGATTTGGAGAGTCAAGAGGCATGTTTGAATCTGTTAGAACAGCTTAAGGGGCTGGATCTGTGGATCAAATTAGGCCTGAGGGGGTTTATTAGAGAGGGACCTAGTTTTTTAGAACGCATTAAAAACATCGATTTGGGCTTTAAGCTCTTTTTGGACCTCAAATTACACGACATCTCTTACACCATGCAAGAGGCGGTGTTAGAGTGCGCTAAGCTGGGTGTAGATATGCTTACTGTGCATGCTAGTAGCGGTGGAGAAGCGTTAAAAGACGTGGTGCAAAGCTTAAGAAATTTTCAAGGTAAAAAACCCTTGTTGATGGGTGTAACCCTGCTAACAAGTCTAGATGAATCCCAAGCCCATGCAATCTACCATGCCCCCCTCTTGGATCAAACCCTCTATTTAGCCAAATTGTGTTTTGATTGCGGTTTAGATGGAGTGGTCTGCTCGGTGCTAGAGAGTCTAGCCATCAAGCAAGCCACCAGCACGCAGTTTTTGACGCTGACCCCGGGGATTCGCCCGCCCAATACACCTCTGGGCGATCAAAAACGCGTGGGCACGCTTGCAGATGCCAAAAAGGCACACGCTGATTTCATTGTCATGGGGCGCCCCATCTATGGCGCATCTAACCCCCTGGAGATCACCCGCCACATTTTGGAACAAATTTAATGCAGGTTTTACACACATACCAGGAACTCCAAGTTTTTAGAAAATCCCTAGACTCCGTGGGCTTTGTCCCCACGATGGGTGCGCTCCACCCCGGACATGCCAGTCTCATTACGCGTTCCAAACAAGAAAACCCCCAAACGATTGTCTCTATTTTTGTCAATCCCACCCAATTTGGTCCTAATGAGGATTTAAGTCGCTACCCTAGAGACTTAGAGGCAGATTTAAAGTTGTGCCAGAGTTTGGGGGTTGATGGGGTATTTGTGCCCACTGTGGCAGAGCTCTACCCTTTTGAGCATGCTATCACTTTAAACCCCGCCTCGGATTTATTGGGCCATGAAGCCGAACACAGACCCACGCATTTTAACGGAGTCTTGCAAGTGGTCTTAAAACTTTTTAACCTTGTGTGCCCCCAAAAAGCCTATTTTGGCAAAAAAGATGCCCAACAACTCTTGCATGTCCAACGCTTAGTAGCTGATTTCTTTTTAGAGATTGAGATTGTGCCCTGTGAGATTGTGCGTGATCACGATGGTTTGGCTTTAAGCTCACGCAATGTTTATTTGAGTGCTTCCCAAAGACAAGAAGCCCTAAAAATCCCCCAAGCCCTAGAGCGTATGCAGATAGCCTACCAACAAGGCATGCGTGATACGGCTAGTCTTATCCGAATTGGTCTAGACACCTTGCAAGGCTTGGAAGTGCATTATCTCAGCATTTGTAACCACAATTTAGAACCCCTAGCCCAAGTCAAATCCAACCAAACCCTCATTTTGTGCGCTGTGCAAGTGGGGCAGGTGCGCTTGTTAGATAATTTATGGGTGTGAGATGAAACAGGCAGATATAGACATTGTGGTGGAGGTGCTTAAAATCATTGGAGAACCCATTAATCCTAATCATATTTACGCTAAAGCACAAGAGTTGCACCAGCATGGCGAAATTAAACACATGTTTCAATGGGACGGTAAAACTCCTTGGGCAACTTGCAATAGTGCTATTGTTACCGCCCTCAAAAAAAACCCCGACAAACTCCCCTTTGTCAAAGTGCAAGCCAAGCCCGCTTTAATCGCCCTCAAAGGTCAAGATTTCCCTCCGCCTAAACCCACTTCTAAAGAACAACCTCCAAAAGATCTGATTTGTAAAGAACGGGATTTACACCCGCGCCTAAGCTACATCGCCTACCACCAATGGGGGCTTTACACCAAAACCATTTACCATGAGGAGAGCAAGAAAACTAAAAAAGGCATAGATAAGTGGATTTACCCGGACATGGTGGGGGTGTTTTTTGCCTATAAAGACTTTAAATCCCCCAATGTGCACAGTTTTATTAAAAAGTTTGATACTTTGCCCATTAAGTTGGTGAGTTTTGAGCTCAAAAAAGAGCTCACCCTGATTAATTGCAGAGAGGCGTATTTTCAGGCGATCAGCAATAGCTCATGGGCACATGAAGGCTATTTGGTGGCAGGCACGCTTGATAGAAATAACAAAGACTTAATGGAATTGCTCAAACAGCTTAATCAGAGTTTTGGGATCGGGGTGATTACCCTAGATATAAAATCCATTGGGCAAAGTGCGATTTTATTTAACTCCAAAGAGGAAGACAATTTAGATTATCAAACGCTGGCTAAATTAGCCCAGCGCAATGAAAATTTTGACAAATTCCTTAAAAGTGTGGCTGATTTTGAGATCGATAATCCCGAGCGTTATGAAAAGGAGTTTGATAGCATTCTTAAAGATTTGCCCTCTCTAAACTAGGGGTTAGACAAGTTGCTTTTTATCATCGTTTGACACCATGCGCATTGACATACGTATCGCCCAAGTCCTGATAGGCTAACACATAGCCAATCTTAGTCGCTTTTTCAAATGTTCAAGACCTCGGCTAATCTTTTTCAACCCCCTCGCCCACAACATACATATGCCCCACTTGGTAAAGCGCATGTGCATTGCCTAAATCTGCGCCCTTTTTGAAATATTCTAGGGCTTTTTTGTAGTCTTTGACAACCCCCTGACCCTTGTAATACATGTTGCCTAGATTCAAATAGGCTTCATCATTGCCCATGTCTGCGGCTTTTTGGTAGTATTCCAATGCCTTAAAATAGTCCTTGCCCACACCCAAACCATCGCGATACAAGTTGCCCAAGCCTAAGAAACCATAGGAAGTCCCCATGTCTGCGGCTTTTTGGTAGTATTCCAACGCTTTTTCGTAATCTTTTTTAACACCTTCCCCCTTTTCATACAGGTTTCCTAAACCGGCATAACCCTCAGCAACCCCTAAATCTGCGCCCTTTTGGAAATATTCTAGGGCTTTTTTATAATCTTTCTTGATTCCTTCCCCCTTCTCGTGCATAATTCCTAAACCTATATAACCCCTAGCATCTCCCAAATCTGTTGCTTTTTGGTAATATGTAGTCGCCTTTTTGTAATCTTTGGTAACACCATGCCCATTGGCATAGACAAGCCCCAAACTTGTATAGGCTTCAGCTACCCCTAAGTTAGCCGCTTTTTGGAAATATTCCAACGCCTTTTTGTAATCTTTTTCTACTCCATTACCCCGTGCATACATCCATCCCAGTGCACGATAAGCCATACCATTCCCTGCATTGGCGGCTTGTTGGAAGTATTCTTTAGCTTTTATATAATCTTTAATCGCCCCCTTGCCCTCGTAATACATATTCCCTAAACTCCAATAAGCCCGCGTATCCCCCAAGCTTGCGGCTATGATATAACATGTCCATGCCTTGGAGTAATCCCTAGAAACGCCTTGACCCTTGTAATACAATTGTCCCAAATAATAGCTAGCCTCCCCATCCCCCATATCTGTACCCTGTTGGTAATATTGGGCGGCTTTTTGATAATCTTGAGCTACGCCATGTCCCTCAGCATAGGCAAACCCTAATTTTGTATAGCCCTCAGCGATCCCCGCATTGGCGGCTTTTTGGTAGTATTTTAAAGCCTTGTTGTAATCCTTGCTCACGCTCGTCCCATTGTAATACATCGATCCTAAAATCAAATAAGCTTCAGAAACACCCATATTTGCAGCTTTTTGGTAGTATTTGAAGGCTTGATGCATATCTTGATGAGTCCCCTTAGCGCTTTCATACATCAGCCCTAAAGCAAGATACCCCATAGCCTCACCCGCATTAGCGGCTTTTTGAAAGGATTCAAATGCCTTGTTATAGTCCCCTTGCTTATAATAGGTCCGCCCCTGTTCAAGCAGATCTTGCGCACTCTGTGCCCCACACAGCCCTACAGACAGAACCAGCACCCCGATAAAGTTTAATAAACGAATCTTTGACAAACTAGCTCCTTTAAAAGGGATGTTTATTTAAAAGCTTGGGCTAGTAATTGCACCAGCTGGGCGGTGTTAGTGGTGGTGTGGGCGGAAATGGGCAGAATAAAGGCGGGTTTGGGGTCTAAACTCTTTTCAAAGGCGTTTAGAATGGTAGTAAGCTCTTCAGGGGGAAGCAGGTCTATTTTATTGATCGCCACCCCAAAGGCGCGCTGTTGCAGAATGGGCGAAAACGCGCCCAATTCGTGGCGTAATTGGCGGTATTGCTCTTTTAGGTCCAAGCCTACATCTAGCACAAAGAGCAAAAGGCGCGTGCGCTCAATGTGTTTTAAGAATGCCAGCCCTAAGCCCTTACCCTGGCTAGCCCCCTCAATCACCCCCGGGATGTCGGCGATCACAAATTCTTTAAAATCCCCCACAGAAACCACGCCCAAATTGGGCACTAAGGTCGTAAAGGCATAATTGGCGATCTTGGGGCGCGCGTTGGACACCACACTAATTAAGGTAGATTTGCCCACATTGGGAAAACCCACCAAGCCCACATCGGCAATGAGCTTTAGCTCCAAGCGCACGCATTTTTCTACCCCCTCTAGCCCCTTTTGGGCATAGGTGGGGCGTTGTTGCACCGCATTTTTAAAGCGCGCATTGCCCATCCCTCCCTTACCTCCCTCTAAAATTTTAATAGGCGCGCCACATACCACAAAATCCCCTAACAACTCTCCGCTTTGCTGATCGTAAATCTGTGTCCCCGGGGGCACAATTAAGGTGATACTCTCCCCCTTTTTGCCACTGCACAGCTTAGGACCCCCGGGTGCGCCATTTTTGGCTTTGTAATGCTTTTTACCCCTAAAAGCCCCCAAAGTGTCGGTATTGCCATTCACCTGCACAAAGACATCGCCCCCATCGCCCCCATCGCCCCCATCCGGCCCGCCCTTGATCACAAATTTTTCGCGCCTAAAGCTCACCGCCCCCGCTCCCCCCTTGCCTGAGGCGATGGTAATTTCTACACTATCCACAAACATGGGCTAAGAAAAGCGTCGCATGGATTTTTCTAAATGGGGTACAGCGTCTAAAAGCTTTTTGGTGTAGGGGTCTTTAGGGGCACTCAGTACGCTATCCACATCCCCGCGCTCCACAATCTCGCCCTGATACATCACTAAAATACGATCGCTGATGTGCTCCACCACACCCAAATCATGGCTGATAAAAATGTAAGTCAAGCCCATTTCTTGCTGCAAGTCCAAGAGCAAGTTAAGCACTTGGGCTTGAATGGAGACATCTAAAGCCGAAACGGGTTCATCGCAGATCACCACCTTAGGGCGGATAATGAGCGCGCGCGCGATGCCGATGCGCTGGCGTTGCCCTCCGGAGAATTGGTGGGGGTAGCGGCTGATCCACTCTGATTTTAACCCCACAAAATCCATCATCTCTAAGACCTTTTCCCGGCGTTCTTGTCTGGAAAGATTGCTATTGAGCAAGAGAGGTTCAGCAATAATATCCCCCACCTGCCATCTAGGATTGAGGCTAGAATAGGGGTCTTGAAAAATCATTTGTACATGTTTGCGGTATTCCTGCCAATCGGCTTTGCTAAACTGGGCTAGGCTTTTTTCATTGAATAAAATCTCCCCTCCGCTGGGACTCTCAATCCCCATTAATAATTTGGCGGTGGTGCTCTTCCCACACCCGCTCTCCCCCACCACGCTTAAAATCTCCCCGGGGTGCACCTTGAAGGTGATATTTTTCACCGCGTGGATGAGTTTGGGAGGTTTGAAAAGCCCTTGAGAAATGCGATAGGTCTTGTGTAGATCATTGACTCTTAAAATCATCGAATCTCCCTAGGAAACTCTAAATAGTTGACATTCTCATCCACGGTTTGAAGGCGTTTTTTGCGGTGTTGCTTGCCCGGTTTGGGGATGGCGTTTAAGAGGGCTTGGGTGTAGGGGTGGCGCGGGTTGTTGAAAAGCTCTTTAGCACTAGCCTTCTCCACCACATGCCCCTTATACATCACCACCACCGCATCGGCTAATTGCGCCACCACGCCTAAATCATGCGTGATGAATAAAATAGAAGTCCCCTTGCTGGCTTGCAATTCTTGCATGAGCTCTAAAATTTGGGCTTGAATAGTCACATCTAGAGCAGTGGTGGGCTCATCGGCGATCAAGAGCTCTGGGGCACACACCATGGCCATGGCAATCATCACCCTTTGGCGTTGCCCCCCACTCAGCTTAAAGGGGTAATCGTGGTAACGCTCTTTGGCATGGGGGATGCCCACGCGTTCTAATTCAGCTAGGGCGCGCTCAAAGCGTTCTTTACGGCTCAAATGGGGGTGGTGGATTTTGAGCGCTTCGCTGATTTGAAACCCAATGGTGTAAGAGGGGTTTAAGCTGGTCATGGGTTCTTGGAAAATCATGCTAATTTTCTTGCCCCGAATGTCTTTTTGCATTTGCTTTTGGTTTAAGCTTAATAAATCCCGTCCGCCAAACTCAATGCTCCCCCCCACAATTTTGCCCGGCTTTTCTATCAAGCCCAAAATAGAAAGCGAGGTGATGCTTTTCCCGCTCCCACTCTCCCCCACAATGCACAGAGTTTGGGATTTAGCCACTTCAAAACTCACGCCATCCACCGCCTTATTCACCCCCCTATCGGTGAAAAAATGGGTTCTAAGGTCTTTGACTTTTAATAAGGGCAACATGGTAACCTCCTCAAGCCGATCGCTTGGGATCGAGCGCGTCCATGATCCCATCGCCCAGCAAGTTAAAGCCCATCACGGTTAAAAAAATCATCGACCCGGGAGGCACAATCATCCATGGATCGCTCCTCAGATATTGCATCGCATCCATGAGCATTGCGCCCCATTCGGGCGTGGGGGGTTGTGCGCCCAGCCCCAAAAAGCTTAAACCGGCTGCCTCTAGCACGGCAGAGGCAAAGCCCATAGTGGCTTGCACGATAATGGGCACAGCGCAATTAGGGAAGATGACTTTAAACATCAAGCGCAAATGTCCCGAGCCATTGACTTTAGAGGCGGTAACATATTCTTTTTCTTTTTCAGCCAAGACAGAGGCGCGCACGATGCGGGCAAACCCGGGGATACCCACAATACCGATGGCCAACATCGCATTTAAAAGCGAGGGACCCAAGATCGCCACCACGATAATGATTAACAAAATTGAGGGCAAAGAGAGCATTAAGTCCATCAAGCGCATGATTACCATGTCGGTTTTACGCCCAAAATAGCCCGCCATCAAGCCCAACAACACCCCAAAGAACACCGCAATCCCCACAGACACAAGCCCGATCGTTAGGGAAATACGCGCCCCATAGAGCAAGCGTGTTAAGACATCACGCCCCAAATCATCTGTGCCCAGTACATGCTTAGAACTGCCCCCCTGTGCCCAAATGGGTAAAACCCGCACTTCTTGAGTATTTTGGGCGTAAGGGTCGTGGTGGCTAATTACGGGGGCTAGCAGGGCACATAGAATCAAAAAAAACACGATCCACGCCCCCACAAGTGCGGCCTTATTTTTCCTAAATTGCAGCCAAAAATCTTTAAATCTCTCCATTAGGACAGCCTTATGCGGGGGTTGATAAAGGCATATAAAATATCCACCAACAAATTTGCCCCGATAAAAATCACTGCCACAATCAAGCTCGCCGATTGGATAATGGGAAAATCTCTTTGATTAAGCGCATTCACCATCCACTTACCCACCCCCGGCCATGCAAAGGTGGTTTCAGTGAGGATACTCCCCCCTAGCAAGCCTGCAAGCATCAAGCCTATAATGGTGGTAACTGGGATTAAGGCATTGCGCAAAGTATGCACACCCACCACCCTTAGAGGCGAGCACCCCTTAGCCTTGGCGGTGCGGATATAATCTTCTTTGGAGACCTCCAGCATGCTAGCCCGTGTCATGCGCGCGATGATGGCAGTAGGAATCGTGGCTAAGGTGATGCTGGGCAAGATCAAATGCTTGATCGTATCTAGGAAAGCCCTGTAATCGTGGGCTAGTAAGCTATCGATGAGATAAAACCCCGTGGGTCCATCTAAATAAAATTCATCGCTCAAACGCCCATAAACAGGCAACCAATCTAGCTGGATACTAAAAATAGAGATGAGCATCAAGCCCAGCCAAAAGACCGGCATGGACACCCCGGCCAAAGCCACCCCCATACTCATATAGTCAAAGAAACTATAACGCTTGATTGCGGCGATCATACCCGCACCCAAACCCAAAACAAGGGCAATGACAAGCGCGCTTAAAGAGAGCTCAATGGTAGCCGGAAAGCGTTGCAAAAATTCCTCTAGCACTGGCTCACGCGAAACTAAGGAAGTCCCAAAATCTCCATGCAAGACATGGCTGATATACAAAAAGTATTGCTCTAACAAAGGCTTGTTCAAACCCATTTGCTCGCGCAAGGCTTCTACAGATTCTTTGCTCGCGTGTTCGCCTAAAATCACTAAAGCCGGATCACCCGGGGCCAAATGCACCATCGCAAAGACAATGATGCTCACCCCAAATAAAGTCGGAATCGCCCACAAAATCCGCTTGAGGATAAAACCTAGCAAGCCCCTCCCCTATTTGTCAAAATAAACATTGACAAAGCGGTTCAATTGCACGCCCGTAGCCTTGTATCCCTTGACGCTAGCCAAATGGGGCACAATCACATAAGGATAGGCCAAAAGTACACAGGGCACATCTTTGTAGAATATCTCTTGAGCCTTATGGTAAAGCTTAGCGCGTTCTTTTTCATTGGTAACGCGCTTGGCTTTGGTTACCAGATCCGAGTAGGCATCACTTTTATAAAAGGAACTGTTGCGACTAGGGATTTCTGAGGCGGCATGTTTGCTCCACAAGATATCTAAGAAGTTATCTGGATCGCCCGTGTCTGCCTGCCAACCACTAAAGGCAATAGTATGCTCGCCTGAGGCAGTCTTCTTAATGTAAGTGCCCCATTCAAAAAATTCGATCTTGACCTTGATCCCAATTTTGGCTAACTGAGCTTGGATAAACTCCGCTCCCTTTTTGTTGTAACGAGAAGAGCTAAATAGCGTGGTTTCAAACCCATTGAGATAGCCTGCCTGCTTTAATAGAGCCCTAGCTTTAGCGGGGTCATAAGGGTAGGGTTTGATGTTTTTGTTATAACCCCACATATCAGGAGGGAGGGGATTGATTGCGCGGCTTGCATAGCCTTCATAGACAATCTTGACATATTCATCTACATTAATGCCATAGTTGAGTGCCAAGCGCACGAGACGGTTATTAAAGGGTTTTTTTTGGTTGTTCAAACTAAGCCATGTTACAAAAAGCCCCGGGACTTTTTCCACCACAATGTTATGGGATTTCTCCAATGCCTGGACCTCATTGGGATTAGGTGCATGCACAATATGCACCTCGCCCTTTTGCAAAGCCAAAGTTCTTGAAGAAGGATTGGGAATCACTTTTAAGACCACTTGATCCAAGTGTGCTTTAGTTCCCCAGTACTCTTGGTTTTTAACCAGCACGATTCGCTCATCTTTAAGCCATAGGGCAAGTTTAAAGGGTCCTGTGCCGATGGGCTTTTTAGAGAGTTGATCTTGACGGCCACTCTTAGCGAGCTCTTGAGCGTAATCTTGACTTAAAATACTCAAAAAATCCATCCCTAAGTCCGCTAAAAAGGGGGCTTCAGGGTGTTTTAAAGTGAATTTAACGGTGTATTTGTCCGGGGCTTCAATGTCCTTAATGATGTTAGACATCGCCATGCTTTCCCAGTAACCATAGCTTCTGGCTTCTTTGTAGTAGGGCTTTTCATTTCTCATTTGGCGTTTAAAAGAGAAAAGCACATCTTTAGATGTGAGTTCAATCTTTTTCTTCCAATACTTTGTGGTGTGGAAATAAACCCCTTGGCGCAAATGGAAAGTATAAACAAGACCGTCTTTAGAGATTTCCCAGCTACTTGCCAGTGCAGGCTCAATCTCGGTGCTCCCATACTTGAATTGCACCAAAGTTTCATAGATATTGGAAGTGGCTGCGTAACTCTCCCCATCGGTTACCAAGGCCGGATCCATGCTCGAGCCATCTGCCCCCCGCGCATAAACTAAAGTGCCCCCCTCTTTAGCACCAAGTACGCTACCGACGACAAGCCAGAAACCCAAAAACCACGCTAAAAATTTACCCATCGGTCATCCCTGCTTTGTTTTAATCACGGCACAACCCAGCAGAGAACCTACCAAGGGTTGCCCTATTGGCACTCACTCATGGTTGTAGCGCGACTACGGATACCCTTTTGCGGTGCTTATCTTTATAGCTAAAATGCACCACGCCATCAATCAAGGCAAAAAGGGTGTGATCTTTTCCCATACCCACATTCTTGCCTGGATGCACCTGTGTCCCTCTTTGGCGCACGATAATATTGCCCGCACGCACAAACTCTGAGCCAAACTTCTTAACCCCTAAACGCCTTCCTGCCGAATCGCGGTTATTCTGGGTGCTCCCCTGACCTTTCTTGTGTGCCATTATAAATCCTTTATGCTACGATGTTTGTAATCTTAACGCGGGTAAAGTCGCGCCTAAAGCCTCTTTTAGTTTTACTATCTTTGCGACGGCGTTTTTTAAAGATAATCACCTTCTTACCCCGCCCCTCATTGATCACCTCAGCTTCTACCTTAGCCCCGCTCACTAGAGGTGTGCCATAAACAACACCTCCCCCTTGAGAGATAGCCAAAACTTCCTCTAACTCCACGCGTGCTTTGGGCTCTAGGCTCATTTTATCCAATAACACCACATCGCCCACTTGCACCCTATACTGCTTGCCCCCATTTTTAAACACTGCATACACCATATGCCTAAATCCTAGTCAAAAATTTCCGCTCATTCTAACACAATTAACTTAAAAATTTGCCTTAGTATCATGGTATAAATCTTGCTTGTTGTTGGCATTAATGGCTAAAGGAAGAGCATGCGTATCAGCGATGGAGGTAAATACAACCAAATCCATTATTACCAAAATGCCTTGCAAAACAAACTCAACACGGCTAACAATAAAATAGCCTCTGGCTTAAAAATCCAATATGGCTACCAAGATAGCAATATTGACAATCAAAACCTCAAATACGGCTTTGAGGAAAATACGCTGGATCAAGGCTTAGATGTCGCCCAAAGTGCCCACACAGCCACCCTCAACACCGACAAGGCTTTAGGCGAACTCTCCAGCACGATGGAGCAATTCAAAACCAAATTAATCCAAGCGGCTAGCGATGTGCATTCCACAACCTCTCGCCAAGCCATCGCCCTAGATTTAGCCCACCTCAAAGATCACATGATCAATATCGCCAATACTTCCATTGGGGGCGAATATCTCTTTGGGGGGAGCAAGGTCGATCGCCCGCCCTTTGATCGTGTAGGTAACTACTATGGCAATAATGAAGACCTCAATGCTCTAGTGGGATCTAATAATCTCGTGCCCTACAATGTGACCGGGCATAATTTATTTTTAGGCAAGGACTTAGACAAACAAAAGAGTATCACCACCAATATTAAAATGTTGAATCAAAGTAAGTTGCACCCCGATGTGATGGACGCACTCAACAACACCGCCAACCCTCAAGAAGTGTTCATCACCCCCGAGGACACCTTGCGTGATTTGATTGGAGATGATGATAACAACCCCCAAAACGATGCCAAAGAATATTTTTACTTGCAGGGTATCCGCCCCGATGGGAGTGCTTTTAAGGCAAAGTTTGCGTTGGATAAGGCTTATAGCAAATTAGAGAGCGCGACTAAAGTTAGCGATCTCTTACGCCAAATTGGTCGGGAGTATGGCAACACCTCCACCAATAAGGTCGTGGATGTAACTTTGAATGCGTGGGGAGAGATTGAGATTAGAGACTTGAGCGCGGGGAATGCGGTGTTGGATTTCCATATGATCTCTAGCGATAAAGATATGGATAATTTAGATGCCTTGCGTTCTAGCAACGCACGGGTTACCACTTATGTAAAAAGCCCCTTTTTGACCGCCCGTAGCCTCTCACAGGTGCAGGGGGTTAATAATCTCTATGATAAGCGGGTGCTAGATGTGCCCAGCGCATTTATTGCCCAAGATAACACCCCCGCCACTAGGAATACCAAACTCAGCGCGATCTTGGGCGAGGGGGCAACGTATTTACAAATTGAGGGCACAGCCCCCAATAATTCTAATGGGAGTATCAACAATGCCCCCATACCCCCCTTCCATTTAGATGCCAAAAACGCCACCATGCAGGATTTGATGGATGCAATCAAAGCACATTTTGGGGGGAATTTAGATGTGGAGCTTTCCAGCGATGGGCATTTGCGCCTAATCGATCGCAATGTCAAAAACAAAGACCATGATAGTCCCAATCCGCCCTTTGATGGCCCGCATGGTTTGAGTTTGACTCTAAAGACTTTGGATAGCAAGGGAGCAGAGATTCAGGCTCTGCCCACCGATTATGCCAGCGAATACCAAAAAACCTATTTTGCCAATCACGGATCGTTGTTGGTGGGCAATGTTTCTCAGGTCGTGCCTAAAAGCATGGACTATGCCAGCGGGGCAACTACTCTAGCTGCGGTGATGGGGGCTAACATTGGCGAGCAAACCTACGTTTTAAAGCTCAAAGATCATAATGGCGTGCCCCTAGAGGCTAAGTTACACTTGAGCAATAAGGGCGCATTTTTGCAGTTGCCCAATAAAGAGGGGGGTATGCCCTATGAAATCCCCCTTTATAACCGCAACCAAGAGACCCCCACGCTCACTAAGCCCAATGATTTTACCTACCGCCAGCTCATGGATGCGATCAGCATTGCAATGAATTACAGCAACCAAGATAAAAAGGAATATGCCCAAGCCCAAACAGGCGTGCCCTCCAAAGAGAGTCAAGCAGCGTTTCTCTCCATTCTCAAACAATCTAATGATCGCGTGAGCGTGTCTTTAAATGAAAACGGGCAAATAGCGATCCAAGACAACACCCGTTCTAATACACTCATGCAATTCATGCTCTATGATGAAAAGGCGAATGATTTTTCTGAGCCCAGTCTCAAAAGAGATGTGCCCAGTTTGCGCCTCAATGCCAATAATGCACTGACCATCGACCAGCCCCACATTAATTTTTTCAAGCAATTAGACGGGGTGATCGAATCGGTGCAAAAGGGAATCTACCGCCCCGATGCTCTGCCGGGAGCTTATAGCCCAGAGTTGCGTAATTTGGGGATACAAAATAACATCGCCCTTGTGGATCACTTGAGCGATCATGTAGAAAAGGTGATTGCGGCCAATGGGGCACATAGCCGTAGCTTTGCCAATATCATGCGCCGTAATGAAGTGCTCAAATCCCAAGTGCAAGCCATCCGTGGGGACACCACAGGCACAGATGTGGCCGAAACTTACAACAAGTTCGCCCAATTGCGCAACAATTACGATGCGGCCTTAGCCTCTTCGAGCAAGATCAACCAAATGAGTCTCACACATTATCTCTAAGTGGGCTATTTGATAACCCCTCCCTTAAAGAGATAGTGCCAGCTTAAACCATTGGCGGTATTGTCTCTCTCTAAAAGTTGCTTGGCCAGTTTGAGGTCTTGAGAATTGGTTTTATGCTGGATTAATTGCCCCTTTTGGACATAAAAAAGTTTGTTGGGCTCATCTTTCCCGTATAAAAAATCAATCCCCTCTTGCCCCTTAGCTGCTATGACCTCAAAGCCCAAAGCCGGATCGTCCAGACAAGTATTGGAGGTATTGGCATTGCTAAACAAAGGCTTACCAAAACTCGCATAGGTGTAGCCTTTAGGAGCGATTAGCTCCATAATCGTGGGTGCGATGTCAATGTGTGCGCCCATGCAACGGATTTGTTGGGGCTTTAAGGAGGGGGCATAGAGAATGAGGGGTACGCTCTTTTTCCAATAGAGATTATTTTTGGCGTATTCAAAACTGCGATCAAAGTGATCGCCTGTGATGATAAACAGCGAGTTGGGGAATTTGGCACTGGCTTTTTTGATGAAATCCACCAAAACTTTGTCATACCAATACACATGCCCTAAGAAGTTGGCATTAGGCAGGTCTTGGCTTTTAGGGGTGGCTTTTACAAAGGCTTGGATGGATTCTAAGGGTACACCAAAGGCTTTGAGATTAACATTGCGGGTTGTGTGGTTGCTTAAAGTCATCACCATGCTAAAGGTGGGTTGGTCAGTCGGGGTTTTTTCTAGGATGTAATCAAATAAGATATTGTCATGCACGCCCCATTCGCTCTCTAGAGGTTGGGGGTAGATTTTAGAGTTGCTGGCCAACTTGTGTTTAGCAAAGCGGAGCAGATAGGTATTGAAAATGAGATCATCAAAGCCCTGTAGTTTGGTGAAACTATCTAAGCGATTCCAAATCCCGCTCCCCCCATAGTAAAAAACATTGTGGAAACCCAGTCCCTTCATTTGGTTGCCAATGGCGGTGGGTAGGCTAGGGATTTTCACACCCATATTCACAAAATTAGTGTCATTAATCCCCATTAAACCCGTGATCTGCACATCTAAACTTTTGACCGTGCGTTTGGCATTTTCTAGGAATAAGGGGAAGATAAAGCCATGCTGGTGATCATCTAAGCTTTTAAGCGCGCTGACCAAGCCAATCGAGTCAAATTTGGGGTCAAAATGCCAGCTTGAAAGCGACTCAGAGACAATGTAAAAAACATGGGTGATGCTGGGTTTTAAAGGATTGGTGCTTTGGTGTTCTAAGAGTTTGCCTAGATCAAGGGGAGGGGGCGTATCACTAGGGAGATTAAAATACTCTTGGGTGGCTTGTAAAAGGGGTTTGGAGCTAAAACTAGCAAAGGTGATCTTTTGGCTCTTAGTGTGGTTTTTAAAGACCAAGTAGAGATTGCGGAATGCCCCGGGGGTGATTTGGCGCAAAAAGACATTTTCAGCTGGCTGGATTGCTGAGTCTAAAGAAATGGCGGTCAATCCAAAGCGCGCATTAATGGAGATGAGCATGAAGAATGCCAAACAAGCACCCGTTAGCCCTAAAATGACCTTGAGCGAAAAATCTTTAAAGACCTCATAGAAGATTTGGGCTATCTTAGCTACTCTAAGATACACCCAAAAGCTTAGTAAGCTCAAAACCAGCCAAATTAAAGTTTTAGTGCCAATAAAATACTCGCCTCTAAGCGCCATGCTCAAAAGCGTTTTGGGGCTTTCATCAAAGACTTCAAGCAAATTGGCATCAAAGACACCGCCATAAATGCTATAAAAAGTCATGTTGGCAATTTGCAAAAACACGCATAGAGCAATTACTAATAACGCATAGGTGTTGCAAACCTTGCGCTGGGCTTTGGTTTTGATCAGCAAAAGAGCCAAGAGCAAAAAAACAAGCCCAAAAATGGCCACCATGCGGTTATCATAGCGGATACCATTGCCCAAAGTCTGCCAAATTTGAGAAGATAGAGAGCTTAGAGCATGCCCATGCAGGGCAAGGGCATCTTTATAAATACCCATGTAGCCCAAAAAACCCAAGCGCAAGCAGATAAAAAAGGCGGTAAGAAAGAGGCTAAAAAAAAGTGTAGTGAGGAGCAGATGGAAAAACCTCTGCCCCAAAGACACCCTAGAAGGGAAGACTAAGGGCATGATGGCTACTGGGTGCTAATATTTCTTCTGTGCCTTCAAGTCCGCCACATCTTTAGCATAAGATTTGATCCGATCTTGGGTGAGCTTGGTATCCATTTTGGCCATCACATCTTTAAAAATTTGGTTCAACGCCTTTTTTACCGCATCATTAGAGTCGTCCTTGCCTTTGTATAACGAACTCAAAAGTCCGCCGGTATGTTCAGAACGGCTGGAGCGGATAAAGGGTTCTTTAATGTAAAGCTCGCTCAGATCCACCATGAACGAATCGATCGCCTCACCACTGGTGGGCTCGACAAACACCACTTTAATATACCCCATGGACAAAAGCGTGCCTTTGGTAACATCCATGCCCGTAGAGAAAATGAGTCCGGGGCTGGATTTCTTTTGTTCTGTCGTCTTGGGATCGGGTCTTAAAACCACCTCACCATTCGTTTCCAGCACCAAGTAACTATCTTTCTTTTGGGCAAAAGAGAGGTCATTTTTATCACTCACATCTGAGATGACCACTTTGTAGCCTTGATTTTCTAGCAAAGATTGGACCTTGAGAGTCAGCTCATCTCTAAACTTGTTGGAATACTCCTTAGCAATGTTGTCGCTGTATTGCAATGCAGGTTTGAGCAAAATAATGGTTTGGTTGGTTTTAGGGGCCGCCATCACACCTGTTTTGTAGGCTAAATTCAAGGGGACATTGTTAGTAACAGTGATACTAGGACCGCAACCCACCAAAAAAACCCCCGCCACAACACCTAAAAGCCACGATTTCTTCTGCATAAAATTCTCCTTAAATTGTGAATTAATTCAGATACATGGGATTTTAAGAGCGTTGGTAAGTACCGCTCTTGCCACCCTCTTTATATTCTAGTTGGATAGTCCCAATTACCATGCTTTTATCTAAAGATTTAACCATGTCATAGATGGTTAAAAGACCCACGCTCACACCCGTGAGTGCCTCCATCTCCACGCCTGTTTGCCCATGGTGTTTCACGCGCACCTGCACCATAAAAGCACATTCTTGGGGCTGTTCTAAAATCTCTACAGCGATATTAGAAAGGTTGAGAGGGTGGCACATGGGGATGAGTGCGCTAGTTTGTTTAGCCCCCATGATTGCCGCAATCACGGCAGTTTGAATCACCGGACCTTTTTTAACTTGGTGATCTATAATCGCCTTGTAAGCCTGTACTCCCATGCTAATCTTGCCACTAGCAAGGGCGATTCTCATGGTGTCGGGCTTGTGGCTCACATCGACCATATTGGGGTTATTATGGGTGTCTAGGTGGCTAAGGGTCATGTCACCTCTTGGGGCGGAACACTTGGATATGCTCCGTGTTGCCCTCAATATAACGCCCTCCAATTAAATCAATGCAATAAGGAATAGCCGGAAAAACCGCCTCTAAACATTCCCGAATGCTCTTAGGCTTGCCGGGCAAATTGACAATGAGACTTGAGCCTCTAATGCCCGCGCTCTGACGCGAGAGAATCGCCGTGGGGACATACTTTAAGCTCGTGGCACGCATCAGCTCCCCAAAGCCGGGCAACATTTTAGAACACACCGCCTTAGTTGCCTCGGGAGTAACATCTCTAGGTGCCGGGCCCGTGCCCCCTGTGGTCACAATGAGATCACAACCACACACATCACTAAGCTCGATCAAGGTCTCTTGAATCAAATCCTGATCATCGGCGATTAGGCGGTATTCAAAAACCAGGGGATTGATAATATATTCGCTTAAAACCTCTTTAATCGCCCCCCCACTCACATCCTCATAGACCCCACTGCTCGCCCGATCGCTACTGACCACAATCCCAACTTTAATGCTCTCCACCAACCCCCCTTAAGCCAACAACCCACTACCCCTCAGCGGGTGGCTTCTCTCTTTGGCATAGACACGCTGGTTATCCAATAGATCGTATTTCCAAATCGGCGCGCTGTGCTTGAAGTCCTCAATAAAATCCACATACAAGGCTAGGGCGGCTTTGCGGTGTTCTGAGATCAGGCCCACCATGTAAGAAGTTTGCAAAACCGGCACATCGCCCCTTGAATGTGCCATTTTTAAGAGGACACCCTGCAAGTGTGCGCGTTTTTGCCACACATCAAACCACGCTTGCAACAAAGGTCCATGCACATCAAAACTCAACCCTTGAAAATTTAGGCTTTGGGGGCGCACCACCCCGCTAAACACACACAAAGCCCCCGCTCCTTCCAATCTGCACTCCTGTTCCCAGCGCATATAGAGAGTCGGCGCATCCAAAGCACCCTCAAAAATCTCAAGCATTCAACCTCCGCACACGGGGGGCAACACCATCACCCTATCCCCATCTCTAAGCGGTGTGCGCAAATCTTCTACTAAAACATCATTCACGCTAATCGCACTCATAGCCAGCCACGGGCGCACATTCTCTTTTTCTTGCAAAATGGCTCTAAGCCCGTGCAAATCGCAAATATCCAATTGCATACTCTCTTCTCTGATTGGGCCTAAGAACTCCACGCAAACCATCAACTCTCCTTAAAAATTCGCCTTAGGATAGCAAAATTTTCTGTGTTTTTGGCTAATAGTGCTCTAGAATTTTTTGCGTTGCACATCTTTTAAAATCTCTTCGGATATGCGGTTAATGTCTTGAGAGGCCAATAGGGAATCGCGTGCAATGGCGATATTGCTCTTTGTGTCTTTTTTAAATTCCTCTAAAGATTGGTTGATAAATTCCACCTCTTGGGCTTGATTTTGGATACTCGCCGAAGTGTCTGAAATGCTTTGCACCAAGACATTGATATTGCTCTCTATCTCGCTCAAAGATTTTTGCGTGCATTCGGCTAATTTTCTGACCTCATCAGCCACCACCGCAAACCCGCGCCCATGCTCGCCCGCCCGTGCCGCTTCAATCGCAGCGTTTAAAGCCAGCAAATTAGTTTGATCGGCAATGTTGCGGATGATCTCCACGATGCTTTTAATGTCTTGGCCTTGTTGGATCACATCTTGGGTTTTTTGTGCCACTTCTGTAATACCATTGGTAATTCCAGCAATGCTCATAATGGTTTTATCCAAGCTATTATTTTGATTGGTCGCAATTTCATTAAGGCGATCCACACAACCATTTAAGATCATCACCTTTCCATCTAGCTCTTTGGCAAAGCCAGCTGAAGTGCCTAGCATGCGTCTTGTCTCATGCACAAGACCATCTACAACCTTTTCAATATGTCCGCTCGCTCCGGGGATGCCATGTCTGAAGTCGTATTGGCTATAACGCTCAAAAGCATCATTGATCGTTTTCATGTGCATACCAATATTTTTTTGCATGTAGAGAATAATATTATTCAGGTTTTTCTTCAACTCAATTAAAGAGGGGTTGTTAGGCTCTGCATCCACCGTTTGGCTAAAATCCCCTTCCTCCACCCTAGAGGCAACTTGGATACTATTCTCTACAGATTGTTTGTCTTGCAAGATGGTTTTTTGGATTTGTTGGATATTTTGGTTGATATCGGCTTGCATTTTGCCCAAATCGTCCTTGCTCTTGGCCGGGATGAGTTTGATGTGATCGGCTGAAATTTCGTGACGCAAGATCTTAAAGAAGTTGTCTAAATTTTGGGATACCGCCATAATGCGCTTGCTCATCAAAACATAGAGTAACCAGTAGATCACACCGATCACAACGAACAAGCCGATCACGCCCGTAATGCAGATCGTGAGCTTGATGGAGTCAATGTCCCTAAAAACACGCTTTTCACTCCTCACGCCCACGACGGCCCAATGCAAAGGATTGTCATCGACTTTTTCCAGCACCTTGAAAGGATAAATCGCGCCATAGGAGAATTCGTGATTGACGGTTGAATAGATGCGCAAAACTTGTTTTTGCCCGCTTTGGATGAGGGGCAAGCCTTGTTGGGCAAAAGGTTTATTGACCCCCTCCCAAGAACGCCCACGTAATTCATGGTGGTTGCCACCCACGACTAATAAAGTCCCATCTTGGGCGATCAGATTAAAGGATGTATCCCCAACTCCATAAGATTTAAGCACAGAATCGAAGAGATCGATGTTGATAAAAAGGATAATCGCACCCCTAAAAGCCCCTTGATGATCCCTTAAAGAATAAGCCACATCAATCCCATAAATGACTTGCCCATCATGCATGGTGCGCAAATAGGGCTTACCCACAACAAGTTTAGAGGTATTTTTACTGGCAATATATAAGGGATTGTGGTAGAGATCGGGCGTAGCTAAGGTGTTAATTTTACCCGAATTGCTCTTATCGATGCCAAAACTAATAGTGTTGATCGATTCTCCCTCTATAGCGATGGATAGGGCATAGACAGCCTGCGTATAGCGCAGATATTCGCTCAGAAAGTACTTTTCAAAGGCGAGATCAGCTTGGGTGTTGTTTTTTAATAGAACGGCTTTGATAATATGCAGGCGCACCAAAGCCCGCTCAATGCTAGCCTGCACACCCCAGCTAGCATTACGCACTTGGGCTTGTAAGCGATTGAGGGCTTCTGCCTCCAAAATGCGCTCAGCTTTAGAAGAAACAATATAACTCATCACCACCACTAAGAGCACCAGCACCGATCCGATCGCCAATGCCATTTTTGTTCTCAAACTCATATCTTTAAACATTTTTAACTCGTATTTTGGATTTCCTCCTCCGGGGGGGGGGGGGGGGCGGGGGGCGGGGGGGGGGGGGCGGCGAGACCACACCCAGAGGGGGGGTGTGTGTTATTTTGTGGTTTGGTTTGGTG